>NZ_JAQIFT010000015.1:0-1323 GCF_027857615.1 Holtiella tumoricola | reverse complement strand
ACCGTTAGTATTGGTCAGCTACACATGTTACCATGCTTACACCTCCAACCTATCTACCTCGTAGTCTACAAGGGGTCTTACTCCATTTCTGGATGGGAAGTCTTATCTTGAGGTCTGTTTCACGCTTAGATGCCTTCAGCGTTTATCAGCTCCAGACTTAGCTACTCTGCTATAGGCTTGGCAGCCTAACAGATGCACCAGCGGTCTGTTCATCCCGGTCCTCTCGTACTAAGGACAACGCCTCTCAAACTTCCTACGCCCACGACGGATAGGGACCGAACTGTCTCACGACGTTCTGAACCCAGCTCGCGTACCGCTTTAATGGGCGAACAGCCCAACCCTTGGAACCTGCTTCAGCTCCAGGATGCGATGAGCCGACATCGAGGTGCCAAACCTCCCCGTCGATGTGAACTCTTGGGGGAGATAAGCCTGTTATCCCCGGGGTAGCTTTTATCCGTTGAGCGATGGCAATCCCACTTTCATACCACCGGATCACTAAGTCCTACTTTCGTACCTGCTCCACCCGTCGGTGTCGCAGTCAAGCAACCTTCTGCCTTTGCACTCTACGAATGGTTTCCGACCATTCTGAGGTTACCTTTGAGCGCCTCCGTTACTCTTTCGGAGGCGACCGCCCCAGTCAAACTGTCCACCTGACATTGTCCCAAACCCGGATCACGGGCTATGGTTAGAAGTTAAGTATTACAAGAGAGGTATCCCACCGGCGGCTCCATGCAGACTGGCGTCCACACTTCTTAGCCTCCCTCCTATCCTGTACATGTAATACCCAACCTCAGTATCAAGTTACAGTAAAGCTCCACGGGGTCTTTCCGTCCTGTCGCGGGTAACCAGCATCTTCACTGGTACTACAATTTCACCGGGTGCGCTGTCGAGACAGTGCCCAAATCATTACGCCTTTCGTGCGGGTCAGAACTTACCTGACAAGGAATTTCGCTACCTTAGGACCGTTATAGTTACGGCCGCCGTTTACTGGGGCTTAAGTTCAAAGCTTCGGATTACTCCTAACCTCTCCCCTTAACCTTCCAGCACCGGGCAGGCGTCAGCCCCTATACTTCACCTTTCGGTTTAGCAGAGACCTGTGTTTTTGCTAAACAGTTGCTTGGGCCTATTCTCTGCGGCCTACCGAAGTAGGCACCCCTTCTCCCTAAGTTACGGGGTCATTTTGCCGAGTTCCTTAACAACGCTTCTCCCGTCGGCCTTAGGATTCTCTCCTCATCCACCTGTGTCGGTTTACGGTACGGGTACCTATCACGCAATAGCAGCTTTTCTCGGCAGTGTGGATTCAGGAACTTCTCTACTTTAATT
>NZ_JAQIFT010000014.1:0-125169 GCF_027857615.1 Holtiella tumoricola | reverse complement strand
TAGGTTAATTGATTGCAGTATTTGTTTTTGAGAGTATGAGGTTTTATACTTAAACTAAATATTCTAAGCATTTTTGGTGACGATGCGCTTTAGGGAAACACCCGTTCCCATACCGAACACGTAGGTTAAGACTAAAGCGGCCGATGGTACTTGTCTGGAGACGGACCGGGAGAGTAGGTGGTTGCCAAATTTATGCGCGAGTGGCTCAGTTGGTAGAGCATCTCCTTGCCAAGGAGAGGGTCGCGGGTTCGAGTCCCGTCTCGCGCTCTGTAGAGGCTTTCGATAGTTCGAAAGCCTTTTTTTGTTGTATAATTTTTGTTATTACCTATTACAATAGATATATGGTTGTATACTGATACTATTAAAATTCATAGCTCATCTGTAAGGAGAAGAAGTAATGGTTGTAGGAATGTGTAAACTTAAATTATATGCCCCATGGGTACATTCACTAAAAGAAAAGCGTATGATTATTAGAAGCCTCCTAGGCAAGGTAAGGAGTAAGTTTTCTATATCTATAGCTGAAGTAGAAGCTATGGATGTTCATCAAACAGTAATAATAGGTTTTAGTATTGTAACGAACGAGACAAAGGCTGCTGATGCTATAATAAATCAAATTATAGGCTATATTGAAGAAAATACTGAGGCAGACTTATTGGATATTGAAAGAGAAATTATAAGTGATTTTTAAGAGAATGTAGATTCTACATTCTCTATTTTGATTAATAGAATAAATATTTGGTTAAGTGTAGGGCATGTAGGTAAGCTTATTGTATTCCAACTTCTAGTCCTCAACTTTTAAGACAGGCTAAGTTCATTTCATCAAACTAACGATCAAAACTCAGAAAAGAAGTGCACTTTTCTTCAGACATTTCCTTAAAACCAGTTTGATTCCATTCGCTAAGCCTCTCTAAAAAGTCTGTGGAGGAAGTTTCTATACAACAACTTACCTTACAGCCCATCACATCATACCCCTTCCGGTAGAGAAATAGTAAAACTACATGATCCATTTTCTAAACATCCTTCATGTGAAGGGTATAATCATTTCCGAGTTTAGATTAAAAGTACTATTAATTCTACAAAGCTTATCTTACTTAACCCAGTAGCAAAAGACATTGAGACATGCAACTGTTAGTTGTATTTATCTTAATCTTAGATTCAACTGAAGGTTTATTGAATAGGGTATTCTGATTTGGTAAGCTTAAGACAAAGCTAACAGGGAGGAATACAAATGAATATTAATAATGTAGGGAACTTTATTGCACAGCTTCGTAAGGAAGCTAATATGACACAGTCAGATGTAGCAGATGCACTTCATATTTCACACCAGGCAGTATCTAAATGGGAGAGGCTAGAGTCTTTGCCGGATATTACAATTCTGCCAGAGCTTGCTAAACTATTTGATATTTCTATTGATGAATTATTGAATGGAAAGAAAAAGGCTTTAGAAGAAAAAGAATCTATTAATTTAGAAGAAGAGACTTTTATTAATGATTTAGCAACTCAAAAAGTTGAAGAGGCAAAAGAAATTTTAAAGAAATTAGAAAATAAAGCAGAGCTTTTAAAGGAAATAGCGCCTATTACAAAGCCAAAGGTATTAGATGAGATTATGGAAGAAGTAGAGATTGATTTAGATCAAATAGAGGAATTTTTGCCGTTTTTAGGAGCTAATGTATTAGATAAAATTATTAATCAGGCGATAGTTTCTGGTAAAGTGGCTAGATTACAATCAGAAATCTATCCATTTCTAAACAATGAACATAAGAATCAGCTTATAGACCATTATATAAATCAGAAACAGGAATATGACTTAGATGATTTTTATCCTTTCTTAAATGGAAATCACAGAGAAAAGCTCATTAATTATTTTTTTGAAAGGAATAAAATAATTAATCTAGAAGATTTATATCCTTTCTTATCTAAGGAGGAAAAAGATTTGGTAATCGAAAGAATATGCCAAAATAGTTCTTATGAATATATAGAAGATATGATGCCTTTTATAAATGGCGAGCAAAAGGATAAAGTAGTACAAAAAGCCTTAAATGATAAAATTGATAAAAGTATATTGAGTGATTGGGCACCTTTTCTTAATCAAGAACAACTGACAAGAATTATTTTAAAAAGTAATAAATGAAAAAGTTGTACACATTAGTACCAATAAAATAGAGTGATTTGGGGATAAGTAGAGGTAATCATACACATTATGTGAATAACAAATAAATTTGAAGTTATAAAGCTAGACAAAAAGGTGTAGCTAGAATAGAGCTACACCTTTGATATATAATAATTTAAATACGTACTAAAGTATGAGGATCGGCAATAACTTCTTCTAACTGAGCAAGTTTAGCCACATCCCAATAAGCGTCTCTATTAAAAGTACAATATAGAGCTTCTACTACAATAAGAAGCTTTTTCTCTGTATGCACTTCATAAATAAGTTCATCACCAATTTTAATTTTGTTTAAAGCACCTTTAATCTTTTTAGTAAAGACTTTGTTGTCATATTCTATTTCAAGACGATCATCTAACAAAAATTTTGCAAAATCCTCTTTATTCATAAGCATTTCCTTTCTTTAATAGAAATTTTGTAATGGTAAGTGTAAGAGTGTTTTACATTATATTGTATGTTAAAAAGTCGATAAATAATAATTAAAATGTTGGGAATACTAGTAGAAAGTTCCCTTATTTGTAGTATACACCTTTTAAATAGGCTGTAAACAAGGTTTAAATAAAATTTCTTAAAAAAAATTATAAAAACCTATTTACATACGTCAATCAGTGTGCTAGAATAACGAAGTAGTCAAGAGACGGCCCATTGGTCAAGCGGTTAAGACACCGCCCTTTCACGGCGGTAACAGGAGTTCGATTCTCCTATGGGTCATTATATATGGTGGGGGTAGCTCAGTTGGTTAGAGCGCCAGATTGTGGCTCTGGAGGCCGTGGGTTCGATTCCCATTCTCCACCCTATATGTTTCAACTAAATAAAGTTTCAAGCATATGAACTTAGGGTTATCGCCAAGCGGTAAGGCACAGGATTTTGATTCCTGCATTCGGAGGTTCGAATCCTCCTAGCCCTGTTGTCCAAATGGACAATTCATAACATGGGTCACTAGCTCAGTTGGTAGAGCACTTGACTTTTAATCAAGTGGTCCGGAGTTCGAGCCTCCGGTGGCTCATATGCGGGTGTGGCGGAATTGGCAGACGCACTAGACTTAGGATCTAGCGCCATTGGCGTGGGGGTTCGACTCCCTTCACCCGCATCTTTTTAAAAAATAATATTTATAATTTACACGCGGGTGTAGTTCAATGGTAGAACTCCAGCCTTCCAAGCTGGCCACGTGGGTTCGATTCCCATCACCCGCTTACGCGAAAAGCCTTACTCATATGAGTAAGGCTTTTATTTTTATGTATATTTGCCAATAGATGCACGTGTAAATGATTTTGGGATGATTGTATTAATATAAAGATATAACGGCGCATTAATAAATAGTTTAATTATTTCATAATGAATTATATTGGTATTGATTAATTGTAAATATAGTATGTTTAAAATCACATGTAATACTATAGAGTCATTATTAGAGTGATATATTAGTGATAGTAAAATATTTAATTGTGTTTCCTATATTGTAACTTGGATGGTATATGAAAGTTAGTGGGTGCCGTTATTTAAAGTATATTAAAAGTAACAATAGAAGGTTACTATGCCTGCAGTTTTAGATAAAGCATCTTTAGTAGGGGATATGTTTAGGATAAAGTGACTATAGAAGTAAGTATTAGTATAGTTTATTGGTAATAACAAGTTATTAGTTGTAGTTATTTAAAGTATGTTAAAGGTAACAGTAGGAAATTACTATGACTGTAATTTTAGGTAAAGTATTTTTAGTAAGATATATGTTTATGATAAAGTGACTATAGAAGTAAGTACTAGTATAGTGTATTAGTAATAACAAGTTATTAGGTGTCACTATTTGTAGTATATTGAAGGTAACAATAGCAGAATACTATGTTTGTAGTGTTAGGTATAATATCTTTAGTTGAGATATATGTCTGTGATAAAGTAATTATAGAAGTGAGTACCGGTATAGCTTGTTAGTTACTATAGAGGTCACTATTTGAGGTAGAGTACTAGCAATAATAAGCCTGTTAGTCGTCTCTTTTAACTTGAAATATATTTCATTATTATAATAAAACATTTTGTCTTAAAAATCAACAATTTATTATAAAAATATGTTAAATTAAATCTAATTATAATGCTATATGTAAAAAAGGCTACTATATATAAAAAAGTAAGATATAAAGAGAGGGGAAAGTAAGATGACTAAAAATAAGTTACTAGAATTGTTTGAGAATCATAAAGGAGAGTACTTATCAGGTGAAGCTATTGCACAAAGTTTAGGATTATCTAGAACAGCTATATGGAAGAATATCAACTTACTTAGAGAAGAAGGTTATGATATTGAATCTACTAAGAAAAAGGGGTATACCCTAAATACTAACTCCGATATATTGTCTAAAATGAAATTACAGCAATTTTTAGATAAAAGCTTTCCTATAGACCATGTAGAAATGCACAAAGTGGTAGATTCTACGAATAAGAGAGCACTTGCTTCATATGTGACAAAAGAAAAAAATTGGATAGTAGTAGCAAGTGAGGAACAAGAAAAAGGAGAAGCTAAAGAAGAAGCAAGTTTTTACTCACCTCAAGGAAAAGGGGTTTATATGAGTGTAGTGATTGATTTGAATTCCCCTATGGATGCAATGGATACTATAATTAAACAAAATAGTGAAGCTGTTAGAGTAGTTATACGAGAAATTACTCAGGTAGACACAGAAATAGGTGAAGATAATAACCTTTATTATAACAATAGAAAATTAAGTGGTATTATGACACAGATGTATATAGAAGCAGAGAGTAAGACTATTAAAAGCATGATTGTTGGTATTGGCATATATGTACACGGAGCAGATGAAAAGGCTATTGCTTTAACTGAAATTACTGGTGAATATTGTAATAGAAGTGAGCTTATTGCACGTGTTTTAAATAAGTTATATGCCTATTATGGAAGATAAGAAATAAAGTAAAAATTAAATAGAATAAGTAAAAGGGATATGATGTATAAAGACATCATATCCCTTTTACTTATTCTAAAGCTTAATAATATTCTAAGTAAGAATTTATAAAATAGCTTGAACGAAATTAACTCCAAAGTCAAAGGCTTCTTTAAGATTACTTTCGCTTGGATTAAAAGCAATATTTAATGGTTCTACTGGCATAGGGAATTTAAGTTGTGCAAAGCGTGCAGCAATATTTTTAGTAGCTTCACCACTCCAACCATATGAACCAAAGCAACCAGCTGAAATACCTTTATGAATTACAGGATTTAATGAAGTTAGAAGTTTCCAGATAGGAGGAAGTGTATCGGCTAAAATAGTAGGAGAACCAATTAATAGGCCTTTAGCCATACTAGCTTCAGCAAGAACTTCATCAAAATCAGCAGTTACAAGATCATAAAGTAAAACATCACAATTAGGATTTGTGCTTAAAATACCTTCATGGATTTCTTTTGCAAGTTTTTCTGTATAACCATAAGCAGATACATAAGCTATAACGATACTAGGAGTAGATCTTACAACAGGTTTACTCCATTCTTTATAGAAATTAATATATTTAGTCATATTTGTACGGTCTAATATCATACCATGACCAGGGCAGATAAAATCGATTTCTAAGTCTTCAATTTTTGCTAATGCCTTAAGAACAAAAGGTTTAAATGGGCCCATAATCATATCGTAATAGTATTTGTAAGCTTTAATATAATCGTCTTCTTTTTCTTCTTCAAGTTCAGCTTTAAATACACGTTCATCACTATAGTGAGCGCCAAAAGAATCACATGTTACAAGTGTACGGTCTTCTTCAATGTAAGAATACATAGAGTCTGGCCAATGTAGGCAAGGTGCACCAATAAAACGAATAGTTTTATCGCCAAGTGAAAGTGTTTCCCCATCTTTTACAACAAGGCTTTTGAATGGTGCATTAATAATTTCACTCATATATTTAATTGCTTGAGTCGTTCCAACAACTGTAGCAAGAGGTGCAAGTTCAAGAAGACGTGCAACACTACCTGCATGATCTGGTTCAGTATGATTAACGATAATATAGTCAATTTCAGTAGGGTCAATCACTGTTTTTAGGTTTTCTAAATATTCATCAAAGAATTTGGCTTTTACTGTTTCAAACACAGCAGTTTTTGCACTTCCTTTAAGAACATAGGCATTATAAGTCGTTCCAAATTCTGTTTCCATTACGATATCGAATACTCTTAGATCTGGATCAAAGGCACCGACCCAAGATAAAGCTTCAGTCACATTAAGATGTTTAGCCATAACAAGACTCCTTTATAATATATTACTAGATAATAATTATTATAATAGAAAAATTAAAGTTGTCAAATGTGACAAAGTTACTTTTCAAATGATAAAAACGTGATATAATTAAAGTTAAAGGATAATTATTATCCATAATAAACAAATTATTAAAAACTTTCTAGAATTTTATACTATAATACAAAATTAAGAATTTATACACAAATCGAGGAGGGACTACTCATGTCAAAAAAAATGATGACAATCGACGGTAATACTGCTGCATCATATGTAGCTTATGCATTTACAGACGTAGCAGCAATTTACCCAATCACACCATCTTCAACAATGGCTGAAGTTGTGGATGAATGGGCAGCACAAGGCAGAAAAAATATCTTTGGCCAAAAAGTAAGTGTAGTAGAAATGCAATCTGAAGCAGGTGCAGCAGGTACATTCCATGGTTCACTTCAAGCAGGTGCACTTACAACAACATTTACAGCTTCACAAGGTTTACTTCTTATGATTCCAAATATGTATAAAGTAGCTGGTGAGCTTCTTCCTGGTGTATTCCATGTAAGTGCTCGTGCTTTAGCAGCTCAAGCTTTATCAATATTTGGTGACCACCAAGACGTTATGGCAGCTCGTCAAACAGGTTGCGTAATGCTTGCATCTGGTTCTGTACAAGAAGTAGCGGATATTGCTCCAGTTGCGCATCTTGCAGCGATTAAAGGTAGATTACCTTTCGTTCATTTCTTTGATGGATTCAGAACATCACATGAAATACAAAAAGTAGAAGTATTAGATTATAGCGATTATGAAAAATTAATCGATCAAGAAGCTTTACAAGAATTCAGAAATAGAGCACTTTCTCCAAACCACCCTGTAACACGTGGTACAGCTCAAAACCCTGATATCTACTTCCAAACAAGAGAAGCTTCAAATAAATATTACAACAACATTGTTGGCATCGTAGAAGATTACATGGCACAAATGTCAGAGTTAACAGGTAGAAAACATAGTTTATTTGATTACTATGGAGCAGCTGATGCTGAAAACGTAGTAATTGCTATGGGATCTGTAACAGAAGCTCTTGAAGAAACAGTTGATGCTTTAAATGCAAATGGTGAAAGCTTTGGTCTTGTTAAAGTTCACTTATATAGACCATTCTCAACAGAACATTTCTTAAATGCTGTTCCAACATCGGCTAAAAGAATCTGTGTACTTGATCGTACAAAAGAACCAGGTGCATTAGGCGAGCCTCTTTACTTAGACGTACGTGGTGCATTCTATGATAGTGAAAGAACACCAATGATCATTGGTGGACGTTATGGTCTTGGTTCAAAAGATGTAACTCCAACAGATCTTAAAGCAGTATTTGATAACTTAACAAGTGAACAACCTAAAAATAGATTTACAGTAGGTATCGTAGATGATGTAACTTACACATCATTAGAAGCAAAAGATACACTTAAAATTGCTTCAACAGGTACAATCAGATGTAAATTCTGGGGTCTTGGTTCAGATGGTACTGTAGGTGCTAACAAACAAGCAATCAAAATCATTGGTGAACATACAAATAAATATGTTCAAGCATACTTTGATTACGATTCTAAAAAATCTGGTGGTATCACAATGTCTCACTTAAGATTCGGTGATTCACCAATCCGTGCAACATACCTTATTGATGAAGCTGATTACATAGCTTGTCATAAACAAGCATTCGTACATCAATATAATATCCTTAAAGGCCTTAAAAAAGGTGGAAACTTTGTACTTAATACAGAGTGGGATTTAGCTGCACTTGAAGAACATTTACCAGCAGCAATGAAACAATACATTGCTGAAAATGAAATTAATTTCTACACAGTAGACGCTACAACTATTGCAAAAGAAATTGGTCTTGGATCACGTATCAACATGATCATGCAAGCTGCTTTCTTCAAACTTGCTAATATCATTGATGAAAATCAAGCTGTAGAATACCTTAAAGCTTCTATCAACAAAGCTTATGGTAAAAAAGGTGAAAAAGTCCTTTCTATGAACTACCAAGCAGTAGAAAAAGGTATGAATGCTCTTAATAAAGTTGAAGTACCAGCATCATGGAAAACAGCTAACCAAGCAACAGGTTGTGGATGTGGATCATGTTCATGCGGTGCAAAAGCAGAAGAAAAACCAGATTTCATTAAAAATATCGTTGAACCAATCAATGCTCAAGAAGGTAACAGCCTTCCAGTAAGTGCATTCAATGATTACGAAGATGGTACATTCCCAGCAGGTACAGCAGCACACGAAAAACGTGGTATTGCAGTAGATATTCCAAGATGGGATATGGAAAAATGTATTCAATGTAACCAATGTGCATATGTATGTCCACATGCATGTATTAGACCAATCCTTGTAAATGCAGATGAAAAAGCAAATGCACCAGAAGGATTTGAAACTAAGAAAGCTGTTGGTAAAGCATTCGATGGTCTTGAATATAGAATCCAAGTAAGTGCACTTGACTGTACAGGTTGTGGTAGCTGTGCAGAAGTTTGTCCTGCTAAAGGAAAAGCTTTATTCATGGAACCACTTGGAGAACAAGTAGAAACACAATCAGCTAACTGGGATTATGCAGTTAAAGAAGTATCTTATAAAGGTGACCTTGTAGAAGGTAAAACAGTTAAAGATAGCCAATTCAAAACACCTCTTATGGAATTCTCAGGAGCATGTGCAGGTTGTGGTGAAACACCATACATCAAACTTGTAACACAACTCTTTGGTGACCGTATGATGATTTCTAATGCAACAGGTTGTTCATCAATCTGGGGTGGTAGTGCACCATCAACACCATATACAACAAACCACGAAGGTAAAGGACCATCATGGGCTAACTCACTCTTCGAAGATAATGCTGAATATGGTTACGGTATGTTCCTTGGCGTAAAACAAATGAGAAACAAAATCCAAGCTAACATGGAAGAATTAGTAGCTATGGATATTCCAGCAGAATACAAAGAAGTATTCACAAACTGGTTAGACAACAAAGAAAATGGAGAAGGTTCAAAAGCAGCAAGTAAAGCTGTAAGTGAACTTCTTGCAAATCATACATTAACAGATGAAAAAGCAGTTACTTTAGTGAAAGAAATTGCTGAAAGAGAAGACTACTTAGTAAAACGTTCACAATGGATTCTTGGTGGTGACGGATGGGCTTACGACATCGGTTATGGCGGTCTTGATCACGTTCTTGCATCAGGTGAAAACGTAAATGTACTTGTATTCGATACAGAAATTTACTCAAATACAGGTGGTCAATCATCTAAATCAACACCAGTAGCAGCTATTGCAAAATTCGCAGCATCTGGTAAGAGAGCTAAGAAAAAAGACCTTGGTAAAATGATGATGGCTTATGGCAACGTATATGTAGCTCAAGTTGCCATGGGATCAGACAAAAACCAAACAATCAAAGCTATTCTTGAAGCAGAAGCATATGAAGGTCCATCTATCATCATTGCTTATGCACCATGTATTAGCCACGGTCTTAAAAAAGGTATGGGCTGCTCAATGGAAAATATGGCAGATGCAGTTAAAGCTGGATACTGGCATTTATACAGACACAACCCATTATTAGAAGAACAAGGTAAAAATCCATTTATCTTAGATTCTAAAGAACCAACAGAAAGCTTCAGAAGCTTCCTTATGGATCAAGTACGTTATTCATCTCTTGCAAAACAATTCCCAGAAGATAGTGAAGGGTTATTTGAATTAGCAGAGAAACATGCTAGACAACGTTATGAAGGCTACAAAAAATTAGCTGAACAAGAATAATAAATACTCCTCTCATACGATTAAAAACAGCTGTCACACATAAAATGTGACAGCTGTTTTTTTGATAAAAAATATTTTAATACAATAGATGAAAGACAATAAAAATGCCCTAATTAGATACTTAAATCTAATTAGGGCATTTTTTATAATTTATAACGAAGTCTTCTAGTTTCTCTATAGTTTCAGGACTTAATATATGCTCAATTTTACAAGCATCTGCTTCTGCAATTTGAGGGCTTAGACCGAGGACATGAGTCAAGAACTTCTTGATTAGGGTATGTCTATAAATGATATCTTTTGCTGTTTTACGCCCTAAGTCAGTGAGCCTGATATCTCCATAAGATTGCTGTGTAACCATACCAGCATCTTTTAAGTTATTAATAGCCTTATTAACACTTGGTCTAGATACATTAAGTTTTTTTGCTATGTCTATAGAACGGACAACACCATTTTGCTGTTCAAGTTCTAATACAGTTTCAAGGTAATCTTCACCAGATTGTCCTAGAGTCATGGTTTCCCTCCTCCTTCATAGTATCCCTTTATATATTATAACAAATATTTTAATGAATTAAAAATAAAACACTTTAGTTGTGAAAAAATATTGACAGAACATTCAAGTCGATATAAAATAATGTTAGTTAAGGTTAACATTGTTTGCTAATGTTAACATATAATATAATGAAAATCAAGTTAGTTGATAAAATAGAGAAAAGATACTTATTAGAAGTATTATGATTGTATAACTTGGGAGGGATAGTATGAGTAATTTAAAGAAAGTACCTTGTGGTAAAAGTGCTATCGTAAGACAAATAGATGTGCAAGGCACACTTAAAAGACGTATCATGGATATGGGTATTACAAAAGGTGTTGAAGTAACAGTTAAAAAAGTAGCGCCATTAGGAGATCCTATTGAAATCTCTGTAAGAGGATACTCATTAAGCTTAAGAAAAGAAGATGCGAAGAGCATATTAGTTGAGTTAGTATAACTCGATTTTTTTTGAGAGATAAGTTAGCCTAGTCTAACAAATAGAAAGGGAGTTAGCGAACTATGGGATATAATATAGCATTAGTAGGAAACCCGAATAGTGGGAAGACTACTGCATTTAATGCTCTAACAGGGAGTAAGGCTTATGTTGGGAACTGGCCAGGTGTAACAGTTGAAAAGAAGGAAGGTAGATTAAGAGGTACTAAAGAAGAAGCAACACTTGTTGATTTACCAGGTATTTATTCACTTTCACCTTATACTCCAGAAGAGGTAGTAGCAAGAAACTACATTATTAAAGAACAACCGGATTTAATTATCAATATTATAGATGCTTCAAATATTGAGCGTAACCTTTACTTAACTCATCAATTAGTTGAATTAGGTAGACCAACTATCATTGCTTTAAATATGATGGATATCGTTGAGAAACGTGGAGAAAAAATTGATCTTAAAGCACTAGAAAAACGTTTTGGAGTTAAAGTTGTACCTATTTCAGCTGCAAAAAATAAAGGTTTAGAAGAACTTATTAAGCTTGCCTTAGAGGTATGTGTAGCGAAAGTACAAATTAAAACAGAAGCATTACCATTAGAAAAGTCAGTAGAAGTTGCTATTGAAGAAGTAATAACAATCTTACAGGATCAAAAAATTGATGCACATTATGATACGCGCTGGTTTGCATTAAAGGTACTTGAGCAAGATAAAGAAGTTGTAGCGCAACTTAACTTATCAAGTGCTGATAACCAAGTGATTAAAAACTGTATCGAGCAACTTACAGCAGAATATGAAGATGATGTTGAAAGCATCGTTATTAATCAACGTTATGAGTATATTACTAAGTACATTAACGAAATTGTTAAAAACAGAATGAGCCATAAGGTAACACTATCAGATAAGATTGATAGAGTTGTTACAAATAGAATTTTAGCTATTCCTATTTTCTTTGGAATCATGTGGTTAGTATACTTCTTATCAATCCAAACAGTGGGTGATATGACTATTGGATTTATGGAAGAGTTATTTGGTGGTATTGGTGATCAAGTAGGGATATTCCTTGAAAGTATGAGTGTATCACCATGGATTCATGGATTAGTAGTAGAAGGAATTATTGGCGGGGTAGGAGCTGTACTTGGATTCGTACCACAGCTTATGATTCTCTTCTTATTAATTGGTATCCTTGAAGATTGTGGCTATATGTCACGTGTTGCCTTTATCATGGATAAGATCTTCAGAAAGTTTGGCTTATCAGGAAAATCATTCATTCCTATGGTTATTGGAACAGGCTGTTCTGTACCAGGGATTATGGCATCAAGAACTATTGAAAATGAGCGTGATCGTAAGATGACAATCATGCTTACACCATTTATTCCTTGTGGTGCTAAGCTACCTGTATTTGCACTTTTAGTAGGAGCATTCTTCCCTGATCATGCATGGGTAGGGCCTTCTATGTACCTTTTAGGTATTTTAATGGTTATCATTTCAGGATTAATCTTGAAAAATACTTTATTTAAAGGTGAAGCAGCACCTTATATTTTAGAATTACCAGAATATCATGTGCCTAACTTTAAAGGCGTATTTATGCAAATGTGGGATCGTTCTAAAGCTTTCATTGTAAAAGCTGGTACAGTAATCTTTGTTGCTTCAGGCCTTATTTGGTTCCTACAATCATTCAACTTTAGTCTTCAAATGGTAGAAACAGATCAAAGTATTTTAGCATCTATTGGTCACTTTATTGCTCCAGTATTTGCACCACTTGGATTTGGTACATGGCAGGCATCTGTTGCTACTGTAACAGGATTCTTAGCAAAAGAAGCTATTGTTGCCACATTTGGTGTTTTACTTGGAGTAGGTGAAGTTGCAGAGTCAGACCCAACATTAGTTACAAATATGGGTGCTTTATTTACACCACTTAGTGCTTATGCATTTATGGCATTTACACTACTTGCAGCACCATGCTTCGCAGCTATTGGTGCTATGAAAAGAGAGTTTGGTAACTGGAAGTGGACACTTATTGCACTAGGATATCAAACAGGGCTTGCATGGATAGTAGCATTTTTAATTTACCAAGTAGGCGGATTATTTATTAAATAGAAATGGAGTGAGATGAAGATGGCAGATTTTATTATTATAGGAATTATAGTATTACTGATGGCAGGAGCTAGTTATAAGATCTATCGTGATAAAAAGAATAACCCTTGCGGTTGTGGATGTTCAGGATGTGCACAAAAAAGCTGCCCATCTAAACATCAAGCTAAAGATAAAGATAAATAAAAGAAGGCGGTATAGTGCATGCTATACCGCCTTTTAATGTACTTAGGGGGAGTTATTTTGGTTGGGGTGGGAGTTTAAAGTCAATTTCTTTATAACAGAACCACCAGTCAAAGCAGGTATATTCTCCTTCACGTTTTTCAGCAGTAGGAATATCAGTTGGAGGAGGAATGATACCTTTATTTCCGATCAATTCGTTGTTTGGCCAATTAGCAGGGAGGGCCACCTTATTTGCATCACCTACTTGTAAAGCGACGAGGGCACGAATAATTTCACTAATGTTACGACCAATCTCAAGAGGGTAGTATAAGATAAGTCTAATAGTACTAGTAGGATCAATAAAAAATACTGCTCTTACAGTTGAAGTTTTCCTAGTAGGTTGAATCATGCCAAGTTTTGTAGCTGTTGTTCCAAGTGGATCTGCAATAATAGGGAATGGAATATTTTGACCTAGATTTTCTTCAATCCATTGTACCCATTTCATATGAGGCTGTACTTGGTCTACAGAAAGACCAAGAAGGTCCGTATTAAGTCCTTGGAATGTATCATAATTCTGAGCAAAAGATACAAATTCAGTTGTGCACACAGGCGTAAAGTCACCAGGATGGCTAAAGAGTATAAGCCATTTACCTTTGTAGTCATCAGGGAGCTTTTTCACTCCATAAGTTGTTTGAACTGTCATATCAGGGAACTTATCTCCTATTAAAGGAAGATTCCCCATAATTTCTGCCAATCCTATCACCTCCTACAACACTATTTATATTCAAGATAGGAGTTGTATTATGAAAAAAATTATTAATGAAGATAATACCGTTCAATATAGCGATAGACTTCACTTAAATCAACCTTGTCTGCAAAGTCTTTAAGGTAAGGTACCTTTTTATAATCATCTAACTCTATAGGTTCTTCAAGAGGAGGATCAAGACGATAATAATTTGATTTTAATAGCTCATAGCTATAACGATTTTCTATAGGTGTATTCGTATTCAAAAGGACACTCAAAAAGGGAGCTTTTGATTTGGTAAATGGATTAATAGCCCACTGAAGAACACCCCAATTTTTTGTACGACGTACAATACGTTCAGGATAAAATCCTGTACCAATAGAAAGCAAACGAAAATCGGATAGATTATATGTTGTTGGAAATACAGAACGTACGCAAATAACAGGAGCAGCAGTAGGAGAATTCATAAATACACCACCATCAATAAAGTTATTCACGGAAGGAAAGTATGTAGGGGCAGCGCTACTACAGAGTGCTACATCAATGACCTTTTCAGAAATTGTAGGATTATTGACTAAGTTAGTAAAAAACACACCTTCAAAACCCTTACATGTATAACCTTTTACATTAAAGGACGGAATAAAAGCATATTTAGGTAGAGAAGCAAGAGAAAGATTTTTGGGGAATACCTCCTCAAGAGTTTCCTGAAGATGAATATTTCTATACTTAGGAATAAAGAGATTAGGACGTTTTGGGGTAAAGATATACTTTACTTTATCATAGGAGTAAAAGTCATCAATTTCTTCTACGGATTTTTGATAGGCCAACCCTAGGGCAATAATAGAGCCTGTAGAAGTTCCCGCGAACATATGGGTTTGGTCAAGAAGTGTAGGATACTTTTCAACAATACGTCTTAAAAGTCGTGTAGAAAGTGCACCACGTATACCACCTCCATCAAAGGCAATGATACGGAAGACAGACATATTAGATCCTCCCTTACAATATATATCAAGATTATTTTATGAAAAGAGATACTACACTAGACCAAAAAATATCATACATAAAGTAAATGTATCATAAAATGTTATGATACTAAATGGTTAGGGAGATCAAAAAATGAAATGTTACTTTTGTAATGTTCTTAGAGGATTCAAATCCAAAGATGCTAGCATAGACTTAGAATGTAGAGTAAGACAGACACCTAACTTCGTTTTGGTAGATATTGACCAAGACGCTATGCCAGAAATTCTATTTACTTATATGTATGATGATGAAAAGTATATTGCTATTTTGAAGCGCAAAGATATGAAATGGTACTTTATGGATACTATGCCAGAGAGTGAGCACAAAACTATTGGATTAGGTAATTTAGTAAATACAATAGAGAATAGCTCTATTACTCCAGCATTAGTAGGAGAGGTAGTAGAGTTAGAGCAATTGTTTGGAGAAGAAAATCAGCCATTTGTTGCGTTTATTAATGACATGGCCTATCACGGCATAGTTATTCAGCCAACACGAGAGAATTCAAAAACTAGTAAAGATGCTAATAGTACAGTTGATTTGATAAATTTAACTTTAGAACAACTCCAATCTATTACTAATCCTCAGTTACCACCAGTAGAAAAAGTAAATACAGAGCAAGCACAGAAAGCTTTACAACAAAATGTAACTACACCTATTACTAGTATTACTGAGACAGATAATGTGGTAAATGCAGGAATACAACAAATATTAGATTTGTTTAATCTAACGCCAGAGCAATTACAAGCTATTTTTACTGCACAGTTACCACCGGCAGAAAATATTAACACAGAAGAAGCCCAAGATGCCTTAGCGCAAAATGTAATTACGCCTATCACAAGTATTACTGAGACTGATCAAGTTGTAAATGCAGGAATGCAGCAAATATTAGATTTGCTCAATCTAACATCAGAGCAGTTCCAAGCCATTACTAGTGGTCAATTACAAGCACCAGAAAATATTAATACCCAACAGGCACAAGAGGCTTTAGATCAAAATGTAATTACACCTATTACAAGTATTAATGAAACAAATCAGGTTGTAAATGAAGAAGGGCAGTCTCCAATAGCTAATGGAAATAGTACAGCAGATTATCAAGCGGTACTAGATAAAGAAGTGATCAACTTTACACAAGCAGATGTAACAGGAGATGGTATGCAAGATAGTATTTATCTAGTTGGAGATAGGCAGACAGGAAATAGTACTGACCGTATCCGAAATATGGGACTTAGAGTACAAACAGGCGGAAAAACTTTAAGCGTTGATTTTCCTTATGGTGATGGATATAGCCCAATTTTATTTGTAGGAGATCTAACAGCCAATGGTATACCTGACGTTCTGGTAAACATCTTTGCAAGTGGATCAGGTGGATTTATCACAAGTTATATCTATACTTTTGAAAATGAGCAACCAAGGCTATTATTTGATTCTAAAATATTTAATGAAAATTACACGGGTAAGGTAATATATGAGGATAATTATAAGGTTAGGGTTATTACCAATAGACCTAGATGGCAATATACAATAGATATCAGTGATAGAGATAGAGCCTATTTAGCTACTCTATATGATATCAATGGAAAGTTAAGGCAACCAACAGAAGGTGCATTACTTGGCCTATCTTCATTGAATCCTATTGATTATGATGTAAATGGGGAATTTAATGTTTCTGCAATACAAAGGGTAATCGGAATAGGTAATATGGATACCTTAGGATTAGTTGAAACTTATTTAAGATGGAGAGGTGCAACAAATAGATTTGAACCATTTATGCAATACTTATCTGTATTAGGCAGACCACTTTAAAAAAATTATAGTAAATAAAAAAGTACTTCTACTGCGGTGAAGTACTTTTTTGTTATATTCATTTAGAAAAGAAATTAAGGTGTGTAGAGTTGTTTAAGAGAAGAGATAGATGCATTAGAGGTAGTAAGTTCTGAAAGATAAATTTCTCCTCTTAGAAGTTTCTTATAGAGTAAATCTAAGTCACGACTTTTGATAGGTAAGTCTGGATCTGTGAGATAGGTATACTCAAAAGTTGGTGCCACTGGTAAGCAGAGTGCTTGATTATCAAAGTTAATGATACAAGGGGTAGAGAGTGTATTGTATTCATCAGGGCAGGGAATGAGCGTATAAGGTATGAAAGAAATAAAGAGTGTCTCATTTTCATAAAAACCATCTATAATTCTGCCTCCAAAAGTTCCTTCACAATAGCTGTTAGCAGGTTTAATTTGATTGATAAGAACAGAAGTAACAGGTACATCGTCATAAATATCTATGAGCATAGGCTCAGGTAAATAAGGTAAATCTAAGAGCTCTTGCCCCAAATAAGTACTAATAAAAAGAGATTGATCATAATCTACATCAAATCCAAATAGAGGAAAGAAAGGAAGTGCATCGATATATATTCTACCTTCTTGGACAAAGGTATCTAAAGAAATAGGTTGAGTATTGAAATATGAGCAAGTATCTTTAAGAGAATAAGTAAATATATTATTTTCGTACTGTACGTTGACAGTATGAGTAAGATCATCAAAAGAGAGGTCCAAATCTAAGCATTCACTAATTGCTCTTAATGGTACATATATTTGATCACGGGTCTCAATAATAGGAGAAGTAATAGAGGTTAATTGATCATTGATAAAAAGTAAGGGTGACTTACTAGGGGTAGCATAAGTAAGTGGTAGTATAAATAACAGAGTAAGTAGGAATGTCGAGAAGCGTAATAAGCACTTTGGCATATATTTTCCTCCTTTTAAATAGTTCTTTATACCTATATATATGCCTATGGACAAGAAGTAGACTAATTTTGAGACAGGCTAATAAACTTTTTGAAAAGAGGAAGCATAGAAGAAGAGGTGGCAAGCATAATTTCAGGGTGCCATTGTACACCCACTCCAAATGGATAGTTTTGAAGTTCAATACCCTCAATAATAGAATCTTTTGACCAAGCAGTAGCAATAAGGTCTTTACCTAGTTGATGAATCGCTTGATGATGAAAGGAATTAGTGGCAAAAGATGTTCCTATAAGTTGTTGAAGTAAAGTATTTTTGCTTGTTGAAACAGTGTGAGTGAGATTAGTACGTGGAGATTGTTGTTGATGTTGTAAAGAAGCGTGAGGGCATTCACTAAGGTCTTGATAGACGTTGCCACCTTTTGCAGCATTAAGAACTTGCATGCCACGACAGATACCTAGGATGGGTTTATGATCTTCTAGAGCAAGCTTAGTAAGAGTGAGGTGATGGATATCAACAAGGTAATTAGTTTCACCTAGGTATTTGTTAGGTTCTTCACCATAGAGAAGAGGGTTAAGATCATCTCCTCCAGCTAGAAGTATACCATCACATAGATTAAGTTGAGCCTGAATATCTGATGGATTAGAGGTAGGGGGTAACAATATAGGCATACCACCGGCTTTAAAAATAGCTTCTTCATAATCTTGATTATTATTAGTAGAGTAGCGGCCGCTATAGGCATTAGAGCGGAAAAGTAGATTGCTAGTAATACCGATAATAGGTTTTGGCATATTTAAAGCTCCTTCCTAAAATGGATAAATACTATATACTATGCAAAGGAGAAGAATAAATGCCTATTCAAACTATTCAAAAATAGACAAAGCAAAAAGAGGCACGCCTAACCTGATCGTGCCTCTTTGTGACTTTGAGGAAATTTATTTAAAGGAAACTATTTACCAAAGTAAGCTTTTTTGTAAAGCTCTTGTAATTCTACAACTTTTGGTAAACGTGGGTTAGCTGTTGTACATTGATCTTCGAATGCTTTGTAAGCAAGATCTTCTACTGCTGCCATGTATACTTTTTCTTCGATACCACAATCTTTGATTGTCATTGGAATGTTAAGTTCTTTCATAAGATCACGGATTGCTTTAACTAAAGATTGTACGCCTTCTTCTGGAGTAGAAGCTTTAAGTCCAAGAGCTTTAGCAATTTCAGCAAATTTTTCTGGAGCAATATATTTTTCATATTTAGGGAAGATAGCAAACTTACTTGGTGTTGTTTGACCATTGTATTCAACAACATGAGGAAGTAAGATAGCGTTTGCACGACCATGAGGAATATGGAACTCTGCACCTAATTTATGAGCCATTGAGTGGTTGATACCAAGGAATGCATTTGTAAATGCCATACCAGCGATACATGATGCATTATGCATTTTTTCACGAGCTACTGGATCTTTAGCTCCGAATTTGTATGAGCGTGGTAAGTATTCAAATACTAATTGAATTGCTTTAATTGCAAGTGCATCTGTGTAATCTGATGCAAGGATTGATACATAAGCTTCAATCGCATGTGTTAATACGTCAAGACCTGTATCTGCTGTTACAGAAGCTGGAACGCTCATAACGAATTCTGGATCAATGATCGCTACGTCTGGAGTTAACTCATAATCAGCAAGAGGGTATTTCATATTTTTAGATCTATCAGAGATAACTGCGAATGATGTTACTTCTGAACCTGTACCTGAAGTTGTTGGGATAGCTACGAATTTAGAGTTTTTACCCATTTTAGGGAACTTGTAAACACGTTTTCTAATATCTAAGAATTTTTGAGCCATACCTTCGAAGTCAGCTTCTGGGTGTTCGTAGAATAACCACATTGCTTTACCAGCATCCATTGCAGAACCACCACCAAGTGCAATGATTACGTCTGGTTTGAATGAACGCATCATATCAGCACCTTTTCTTACTGTTGTTAAGTCTGGATCTGGCTCAACATCGCTGAAGATTTCGATAGAAACTTTATTTTGATTTTTGTTTAATTGATATACTAATTTATCTACATAACCTAATTGAACCATCATTGGATCAGTTACGATCATTGCACGAGAGATTTCTGGCATTTTAGCAAGGTAAGCAATAGAACCTTGTTCGAAGTAGATTTTTTCTGGAATTTTGAACCATTGCATATTCACGCGTCTTTTCGCCACCCTTTTTTTGTTGATTAAGTTTGAAGCTGTAACGTTTGATGTAGTAGAGTTACGTCCGTATGAACCACATCCAAGTGTAAGTGATGGCATATTTGTATTGTAGATATCACCAATTGCACCATGTGTAGAAGGTGAGTTTACAATGATACGACCTGTTTTAAGTCTATCAGAAAAAGCATTAATAGTTGCTTGATCTGTTGAATGGATAACTGATGAGTGACCAAGACCACCAAGTTCAACCATTTGTGCAGCTTTTTCAATACCATCAGCAGCATCTTTAGCTTTGATTACAGCAAGTACTGGAGAAAGTTTTTCTCTTGAAAGTGGATACTCAGCACCTACACCTTCGATTTCACAACAAAGAACTTTAGTTTCTTTTGGAATTGTCACACCTGCAAGAGCAGCAATTTCATATGGGTATTTACCTACGATATCTGGGTTAACCATTTGTTTTTCAGGATTGATAACAACTGGTTCGATTTTTTTGATTTCTTCTTTAGTTGCAAAGTAGCAACCATGTTTTTTCATGTAAGCAATAGCTTTATCATATACAGGAGCTTCAATGATAGCAGCTTGTTCAGATGCACAAATCATACCATTATCGAATGATTTTGAAAGGATAAGGTCTGTAAGAGATCTTTCAAGTACAGCTGTTTTATCAATGAAAGCAGGTACGTTACCAGGACCTACACCAAGAGCTGGTTTACCAGCTGAGTATGCTGAACGAACCATTCCAGAACCACCAGTAGCAAGAATCATTGCAACACCTGGATGATTCATAAGAGCTGAAGTTGCTTCGATTGATGGATATTCAACCCATTGAATACAGTTTTCAGGAGCACCAGCAGCAATAGCAGCATCTCTTACTGTTTTAGCAGCTTCTACTGAACATTTTTGAGCTGATGGATGGAAACCAAAGATGATTGGGTTTCTTGTTTTCATTGAAATAATAGCTTTGAACATTGTTGTAGAAGTTGGGTTTGTAACAGGTGTAACCCCAGCAATAACACCGATTGGTTCTGCTACTTCCATGTAACCTTCATCTTCATTATCTTCAATAACACCTACAGTTTTATCATGTTTGATACTGTGATAAATGTATTCTGTTGCGAAAATGTTTTTTGTAACTTTATCTTCGAAAATACCACGACCAGTTTCTTCAACTGCCATTCTTGCAAGTTTCATTTGAGCTGCAAGACCAGCAAGTGCCATAGCTTTTGTGATTTCATCTACTTGTTCTTGATTAAGTTCCATAAATTGTTCAAGGGCAACGTTAGCTTTTTTTACAAGCTCGTCTACCATTACGTTAGCGTCGATAACTGGTGCTTTTTGTTCTTTTTTTTGATCTGCCATGATTAAAGCCTCCTTAGGGTATGTGTTTATATTTTAAGAAATAATCTGCTTGAAATAGTTTGCCTAATTAGGAATTAGCATATGCTTTTAAATTAGGCAAACATAGTTATAATTTTAACAAGGCGTGTTAAAAAATATAACTTAATCTGGACTTGATTAAGTTTTTGATTAAGAAATAATGCTGTTTACACTAGAATAATAACATGGGTTAGGGTAGGTGTCAATAAAAAGTGTTAAAAAAATAACGAAAAATTTTTTAGAAGGTATAAATTAATAGTTAGATAAAAAGTAGAACTATGTAAATACATGTATGAAAGTTATATAATATAAGGGAATTCAGCAGATCATTTGAAAAGGAGAATCCCATGACAGAAAAAGAAAAAATGTTAAAAGGTTTAGGCTATGATGCATCAGATAAAGAACTTACAGAAGATCGTACACGTGCAAGACAATTGTGCTATAAATTTAATCATCTCGAACCGGGTAACCATGAAGAAAGATTAGAGGTTTTACAAGAGCTTCTTCAAACAGAAGAAAATTTATATATGGAGCCTAACTTCTTTTGTGATTATGGATACAACATCAAAGTAGGAAAGAATTTTTATGCCAACTATAACTGTACTATACTAGATGTAAATACCGTAACTATTGGGGACAATGTTATGTTTGCTCCTAATGTACAAGTCTATACAGCGACCCATCCAGTGGAGGCAGACTTAAGAGTGAGTGGTATAGAAATGGGTTATCCTATTGTAATAGGAGATAATACTTGGATTGGTGGAGGAAGTATTATTTGTCCAGGTGTTACTATCGGTAAGAATGTTGTTATAGGAGCAGGGAGTGTAGTAACTAAAAATATTCCAGATGATGTAGTTGCAGTAGGAAATCCTTGCAAAGTGATAAGAAAGATTGAAAGTCAAACTGGAAAGTAAGTAATCGATGGTTCATGCTAAGGGGAAAGGCCTAAAGGCAAAAAAATAACCTAGACTTCGGGGGAGGAAATCTAGGTTGAGGGGGGATTTAGCGATGTACCTCACACTTGGTACAATGGTAGTATGGACCAAATAAAAAAGTTATATACACATTATTTAAAAAAAATATAAACAATATTCAGGTCTTGCATTTTGAATATGAATGGCATATAATGAAACAAATATGAAAACTTTCATTATATAGGTAAAATAACGTTGATGAGAGAAAAGCTTAAGATTTTGTTTTTAAGAGAGCTAGTGGATGGTGTGAACTAGTAAACAGACTTTAGTGTTCCGCTCTTTGAGTTGCTGGTGATGAGCCAGAAGGGAGTTGCCCTTTATAGCAATAAGAGGTCAGTTTATTTACTGATGAATGAAGGTGGCACCACGAGTATGCAATCGTCCTTTTATCTTTTTACGAGATAAAAGGGCGTTTTTTATTTTATTATTATTTTTATATTTACGAGGTGAAAGATATGTTAGATATTAAAAGACTACGTAGCGATTTTGAAGGCGTAAAAGCAGCATTAGCTAAGAGAAGTGGTAACTATGACTTAGAAGGATTCTTAGAATTAGATACTAAAAGACGTGAACTTCTTGCAGAAGTAGAAGTACTTAAAAACAAACAAAATGTTGTATCAAAACAAGTCCCAGTTATGAAAAAAGAAGGTAAAGATGTTACAGCTGTACTTGCTGAAATGAAAGAGCTATCAGATGAAATCAAAGGTATTGATCAAAAAGTTAAAGAAGTAGATGATACACTCCAAAACATTCTTCTTACACTTCCAAACTTACCAAACCCACAAGTTCCAGAAGGTGCTAGTGATGAAGATAACATCGAACTTAGAAGAGTTGGGGATGTTAGAGAATTTGATTTCGAAATTAAACCACACTGGGATCTTGGTGAAGGTTTAGATATTCTTGATTTTGAAAAAGGAGCAAAAGTAACAGGTGCTCGTTTTACATTCTATAAAGGTTTAGGTGCTAGACTTGAACGTGCAATCATGAACTTCATGCTTGATATGCATGTAGACAAACATGGTTATACAGAAGTATTCCCACCATTCATGGTTAACCGTGCAAGTATGACAGGTACAGGTCAGCTTCCAAAATTTGAAGAAGATGCTTTCAAAGTACAAGGTACAGATTACTTCTTAGTACCAACAGCTGAAGTACCAGTAACAAATATGTACAGAGATCAAATCTTAGATGGTAAAGACCTTACAATCAAACACTGTGCTTACACAGCATGCTTTAGAGCAGAGGCTGGTTCAGCAGGTCGTGATACAAGAGGGATCATCCGTCAACACCAATTCAATAAAGTAGAAATGGTTAAATTCGCTAGACCAGAAAACTCATATGAAGAACTTGAAACACTTACAAATGATGCTGAAGGTATCTTACAAGCATTAGGTCTTCCATACCGTGTTGTTAGACTTTGTACAGGAGACTTAGGATTCAGTTCAGCAATGACATATGATATTGAAGTTTGGATGCCAAGCTACGGTCGTTATGTAGAAATCTCAAGCTGTTCTAACTTCGAAGACTTCCAAGCTAGACGTGCAAACATTAAGTTTAAAGATAATATTAAAGATAAAGCACAATTCATCCACACATTAAATGGTAGTGGTCTTGCAGTAGGTCGTACAACAGCTGCAATCTTAGAAAACTTCCAACAAGAAGATGGGTCAGTTATTATCCCAGAAGCACTTCGTCCATACATGGGTGGTGCTAAGCGTATTACAAAATAGATTTTAAAGAAAGAGCTGTCATAAGACAGCTCTTTTTTATTTATTTAAAGTTACGGAAAATCCCCCAGATAAGATAGAGAATGAGTGATGTAAGGAGAAAGCCTAGATAAGTTAAACGGAGCTTATTAAAGTTTCTTAGGTTGAATGGTATCATATAGAGAATGAGCCCAAGAAGAAAAGTAATATAGATTAGTGTAACAGGAAGCCAATGGGACATATTAGGATTCCTTTCTATTCAATAAGTTAATGAAGAAAAGTAAAAGAGAACTTTGATTCCTGCTAAAGAAGTGGTTAGCTATGATGGTATAACTATCTTGTAGGACAAGGAAAGCCATAATAGGATAAACACTTAGAGTTAAGACAGGGTTGTAGCTATAGGCTTGTTGAAACTGAAAGGTAATAAAATGTATAAAGGAGCGTGTTCCACCACACATAGGGCATAAGAGATTGTAATGAGTATACCAGTAGCAGATACTTTCGTTTGCTAGAGAAGTATGTGATGCGATAAAGCCAAGTGGAATGATAAGAAGGTAGCAGAATAAACGTAGCAGATGCAAATTAACACTCCTTTCTTAATAATTTAGTTAATAATAATTAAGAATGTTTAATGATTGATTAGTCTAAAAATAATTGCAACTTATCTTTAACTATAATACAATAAAATCATGTAAAGGGGGAGATAAAATGGATGAATACAATCACACGAACCAAGATGGTAAAGACCCTAACCAAGTTAACTATACACCTGTAGCACCTGAGCATACTAATAATTATCAACAACCTAGACCACCTATAAATGGACCTTATAATGGATATCAAGCAGTAACACCTAATAATGAAGGCATAGGCTTTGGAATTGCCAGTTTAGTACTAGGGATTGTAAGTCTTATTAGCTGTTGCATTATTCCTTTCATTGGAGTTATTCCCTCTATTGCAGCGATTATTTTTGGGGTTTTAGGATTAAAGTATCCATCAAGTAAAGGCATGTCTATTGCAGGTATTGTCCTAGGTGGAATCGGAATTGCACTTTGTGGAGGGCTATTCCTTATTGTGATGTTAGGAATAGTAGTAGGACTATAAGAAAGAGATAAAGTAATGAAAAAGATAACGAAATATAAGCTTATATTAGCTAGTGCATTTCTAATATTAGGACCATTAATGTTAAAGGGAGTAGGGATACTTAGTAATAACCAAACTACTTGTATATTTGATACATTAGGCAGCAAATGTTTAGGGTGTAATATTAGAGCAGCATTATTCCAACTGAGCAGAGGGAATATGTTAGAGGCATTTAGACTAAATCCATTAGTGTATGTATGGATTATAATAGCTCTAAGCATTGTACTAAGTGAGCTTTATATGGTGATCAGAAAAATTATAAATAGACAATATGATAAAGAAAGTTTGTTAGATTGGATTATTAAGAAAATGTTTAAAGGTATAACCTTTTAAGGAGGAATAAGTATGAATTGTCCAAACTGTGGAGCAGAAGTAAGAGATGTTGATCGTTTTTGTGGAAGATGTGGTGCTGAAATTAGAAAAGAGGCAGGCGAAGCAAGCTATCAACAAACAAATTATCAAGAAGGTAGTCAGCAACAAGGAACGTATCAACAAACAAACTACCAACAACCTTATCAACCACTTGATACACGTAAATCTAGACTTGTTGCAGGGATTTTACAACTTGTTTTAGGATGGGGTGGCGTAGGCCGTTTCTATTTAGGTTATAATTCAATTGCTATTGCACAAATATTAGTAACTATATTTACATGTGGTATTGGCGCTATTTGGCCATTTGTAGATTCTATTTTAATTTTAGCTGGGCAAGTGCAAACAGATGCAGATGGTGTACCACTTAAAGATTGATAAAGATAAAAGGGATGTAGCCTATAGGCTACATCCCTTTTAATTTGTAATTAACGTATCAGTTAAAATAGAATCTCCGATTAACTGAGTGAGATAAATACACTCTTCTATGGTAAGAGGTGTTTGACTTTGATCTTTTTGTATAAACTTTACACCTTGCTCTATATGAGGCCATTCAAGGTCTAAAGAACCAGCTATTTGCTTGAAGAGACGAATACTCTCACTACGTGTAATGGGTTGGTTAAATTTAAATGGTCCAGTACTATTAGTAGGCATATATTCAGTTACAACAGATTTTAAAGCATAAGGAAGCATGTTCTCAATCATAGTAAGAAATTCATTAGCAGAGGCTTTATCCATATAGCTTTTAGCAGAAGGTTTAATCCACTTATTTGATAGAGCATGTTGAACATAAGGTGCAGACCAGTCAGAATAGGAAACATTTTTAACACCTACATTATGATTGGCATCACTTACAAATTCAAAGTTTTCTGCGCCATATTCAAAGAGGGTATTAATATCTTCAAAGTAAGTTGGATACCCAGACTTCATAACAACAGCAATAAGCTCTAAGTCGCCATATTGTGCCTTGGCAACAAGTGTACGTCCTGCAGGGGTATGATAACCTGTCTTAGCAGCCAGTACATTCTCATTAAAATAAGGAGACCCTTCTTTAAAGAATTGGGCTGTATGAGAAAGAGGAAGTGTTTTACCTGAATTAATAATATTAAAATTATATTTAGGTGTTCCGGCAATTTCACATAATACTGGATCCTCAAAAGCAGCAGCAGTAATTAAGGATAAGTCATAAGGTGTTGTATAGTGATTTGGATCATGATAGCCATGTGGATTTACAAAGTTAGAGTTATTAGCACCTAGACTTTTAGCTTTTTCATTCATTTTAGCTGCAAAAGCATCAATACTACCTGCATCATAGACTGCCATATCATAAGAAATGAAGTTATCAGAACCCATCATAATACCATGGATACCATCTACATAAGAGTATGTATCACCAATATTAAGGCCTATATGGCTACTATCAGAAGGTACATTAGCTACACTATCTGCGGATTTTGTGATTGTTCCATCTTCTTTTAAATCTTCTACAAGTAATAAAGAAGTAAGAACTTTAGTTGTGCTTGCTGGATAAAAAGGAGAGTTGATATTTTTCTTATATAAAACTGTTCGTGTATGTGGTTCGATTAGAATAGCACCTTCAGCATTTACAGCAGGAGAAGGTGAAGCGTAAGTTAAAGGTGTACACACTAAGGTACATAATAAAAGAAATAAGCTACTTTTTTTCATTGAATCAGGTCCTTGCTTTTTTAGTTATAATATAGCAATATTTATTGCCAAAAGCTAGTTTTATTTATACCTATAGAATGAATATTTTATTTATATAAGTCTCATAATTTATTAATAACAATTTTACATTAGGTTAAAAAAATAGAGTTATAATAGAAATAGGTAAGGCGTTCGTTCATGAAAAGATTGGTAGAAAATATAAAAGGCAGTTAAAAAACCAGTAATTAAAAAGGTTATTAGTACCATAAAAAATATTATCCTAAAAATGAATATAATATTTAAAATGGACCATACTTTAAAGGAATAGTTTAGTAAGGGAATTGAAAGGAGATTTATTATGTACGAATCATTAGAAAATTTTCCATTAAGGAAGATAAATTTTGTTAAAACAAGAACTACTATTTTGAAGGCGGTAAGCCACTTACTTAAAGAGAAGGACTTCTCTTCTATCACTGTAGATGAAATTTGTAGCCGTGCTCAAATTTCAAGAGGAACTTTCTTTAATTACTTCTCAACCAAGGATCATGTATTCCATTATTTCTTAAGAATCTTTACAATCCGTATTGCATTACGTATCAAACAGTGGCCAGATGATTTAAGTTTTGAAGAAAAGATCAGAGAAATTTACAAATGGTTTAATGAAGAAACTCAATATAGTCGTTTTGTAGATAGTTATATTAACTTCTTACTTACTGTAGGTGAAGAAAATAATGAAATGAAGCTTATTGATGCAGAGTTTGTATATTTCTTCAACGGTATTGAAGAGGAGGAATATGCTTACTACAATAACTTAACTTTAAATACTTTATTCCAAGATATTTGTAAGAAAGCACAAGAAGCAAAAGAAATTAGCTTAAGTGACCAACCTAAAGAACTTGCAAACTTATTTGCAGGCGTACTTGTATCAAGTTATATTACAGATCAAATGAATGGTGACGTTGATCATTTAGCAGTATTTAGTAAAATTTGGAAGTAAAGATGAAAAAAGAACAAAGAAAATAGGACTAAGTAACTAGGGTGAGTTACTTAGTCCTATTTTTTTAGCCATGGGCAGCATTTAGTTTCTAAGAGGTCAACTAATTTGAATAAGATAAGGCCAAGTAAACTTAGTCCAATAATACCTGCAAACATTTTAGGATATTCAACCATGGACCAAGCATTCATAATGAGATAGCCGATACCATAGGATGTAGCGAAGTTTTCAGCGAAAAAGAGGGCAGAAATACAGATACCAAGGCTGATGCGAATAGCTGAAAAAAGCTTAGGGAGCATGGCTGGTACAACTAAATGTTTATAAAGCTGAATAGGTGTTAGGCCAAGTGTTTTCATAGATTGAAAGAGCTCAAGTGGAATTTCTTTAATCCCGTCTCTAACAGCAATAAGTACTTGAAAAATAATGATAGATACCATAAGTGTTACCTTTGAAGCATCTCCGATCCCCATGAAAATCATAAACAGAGGTAAGAAAGCTACTTTAGGTAGGGGATATAAAATATAAGTAATAGGGGAAAGAAGTTTATCTAAGGTTGGATATAGCCCACAAGCCATTCCTAAGGAAATGCCTAGAAGTAAGGAAATAGAAAGGGCTAAAGCAATTCGATAGATACTTACTAAAATATGCTTATATAAAATAGTAGGAAAAAGTGTTATAAAGCTAGTAATAGCCTTAAAAGGAGTAGGCAAAACATTAGACTGTAGAGCCAAACTTAGAAGCTGCCACATAAAAATAACACTTAAGATACCATATAAGGTAGGGAATTTGGTAATTTTCTTCAGTAGGTTCATAAAGCCTGGTCCTCCTTTAGAAGCTTGCGAATTTCTAGGCACTGTTTATAAAAGTCTAGATGTTCTTTGGCATCATTACACCCGAAAAGTGGATTAGAAAGAGTATGAGAGATATGCCCATTATTCATAATGATGATGGTCTGTCCTAGAAAAACAGCTTCTTCAATACTATGGGTCACAAATACAAGTGTCATAGGATTTTGATGATAGATGTCTAGAATAAGATGTTGAAGCTTTTCTTTAGTAATTTCATCAAGGGCAGAAGTTGCTTCATCAAGAAGCAGCACATCTGGATTAGTAATCAGTGTCCTAGCAATAGCTACCCGTTGCTTTTGTCCACCACTAAGCTGATGAGGATATTTAGAGGAATATTCCTTAAGTCCTAAAGTGTCTAGTAGAGGAAGGAGTTTGTCTTGTAGTTGTACCTTAGAGAGTTTGCTATTAATAAGAGCAAGGGCTACGTTATCATAAACAGTCTTCCAAGGAAGTAGGCCTAAGTTTTGTAGAATGACACTTGTTTGAGCTCTAGGGGCTATTAAAGGTTGTTGTGCAACTTGTATTGTACCCTCAGTAGGTGTTAGAAGCCCGGCTAATAAATGGAGCAAGGTTGTCTTGCCACAGCCAGAGGGGCCAATAAGGGCACAAGTGCTACCAGCTTGAATAGAAAGGCTAAGAGGGCCTAAAACCCTCTTAGCCTCATAACTAAAAGTTACATTAGAAAGTTCGATCATTATTGTACGAACTTTCCTTCTACTAACATATCTGGTGTAACAGTAATATCTTGTTTTAGGTTTTCTTGAACCCAATCAATGATTTTTTGCATATAATCAGTAGCTGGTAGATGTGCTGATGTATAAGTTGGTAGAATCATTGTATCTCTGATGGCTGGATTAAGTTCTAAGCTTGTGATTAATATATCACGTGCTTCATCAGGATTTGTAGTAAGATCTGTTACACCTTTGTTGAAGCCTTCATGGAAAAGTTTGATGGCTTCTTCTTTGTCTTCTAAAGCTTGAGAGGTAAATGCCATAACATTTGGACAAATACCATCCTCTGGTGTATAGATACGTTTTTCAAGTGTGCCATCAGCTGTAGCATTTGTTGCCATTGGTTCAGGGAAAAGACCCATATCTACTTTTCCAGATTTAATCATCTCAAGACGTGCAGGAATATCGTTAATAAATATTTTTTCTATATTGTAGTCTTTTGAAAGCCACTCATCAATTAAGAAGTTAGAAACAGAAACTTCCATCATAGCTACTTTGATATCAGGCGTCTCTTTATAACCTTCACGTACAAGAACAGGGAATACCCCATCTGTTAATGTAGTTGCTTTAAGATCAAAACCACCATCTACGTTTGTAGCTACAGCAATAAGATCAGTAAGTGCCCCATCAATTGTATGTGTTTGAAGGGCTGTTTGACGTTCTTGCGCATTGTTAAAACGAATGATTTCAAGGTCTAAACCAAGTTCATCAAAGTAGCCTTTTTCTTCTGCTAAATAAATGGGTGCAGTATCAACAGCTGGCATAACACCAACTTTAAGCATATGTGTTACTTGTTCAGTTGAAGTACTTGGTACTTCTTCTTTTGGAGTAGAACTACATCCGACAAATAGTGTAGATATACATATACATAGAGCTAAAATTTTATTTAATTTCATGAAAGATCCTCCTAAGTATAAAATTAGACAAGCAGTATTGTACTACAAATTTCCAGATATGACCATGTATTTATTTGGATAAAATGAGAAAAGTAAAGCAGGTTGTATATTTATGGGAACTATGACATAATGAATAGTTGAGTAAAAACATATAAAGGTGAAGAATATGAAAAGAGACAGACAATATTTTATACAACTGATTAAGGATTTGTGGATTGCATCAAGGCCTTTCTCACTAACTTTAGCAGTTGCATCGACAACAATAGGCATTTTAGTCGCTTACAGACAAGGACTTATTCAAGCTAATTTTATAGATATTAGCAAAATTTTAATGATTACAGTAGCAGGGATATTAGCACAATTAGGAGCCAACTTTATTAATGATTATTTTGAAGGATCCTTTAGATATCATAGACCTGCAGGCAGAAAGATTGTATTTTTAGGAGTAGAGCGTACTTATTTTGATGTACTTGTTTTCCTATGCGGCATGGCTTCTTTTGTAGGAGCAGCAGGGCTTGGGCTATTACTTGTACTAATGAGTAGCTGGAAGTTACTTATAATAGGTTTTATAGGCATTATAGGTTCTTATGCTTATACAGGAGAACCATTTGTATATAAGCGTAGAGGATTAGGCGTACCGTTATCATTCTTATTAATGGGACCTTTAATGGTATATGGTGCTTACTTCCCATTTAGTATGAGCTTTTCATGGGAACCTATACTTATTGCTATTCCACCAAGTTTCTTTATACCAGCATTAATGCTAAGTAATGAAATGAGAGACTTTACAAGAGATAGTGGATTAAGCTTAGGAACATTGAGTGTACGTATAGGCAGTGAGAAGAGTAGAAAACTTTATGCAAGCTTAGTTTTTGGAGCTTATATTTTAACAGTTCTCTATGTGGTATTAGGGCTTTATTCATGGGTTGCATTAGTAGTACTCTTTACATTGCCAATTGCTCTAAAGGCCTATAAAGCAGTCAGTACATTTAAAGGACTAGGTATACCTTATACAAATAATGTTCACTGGACGTTTAACTTAATTATTATCTTATCCTTACTAGTATCGAAATAAGTAAGGATTAAAGAAGTTATACCCATTGAAACTAGTATATAGATATGTTAAACTATTCCAAGATAAGCACGCGTAGTTCAGCTGGATAGAGCGTCTGACTTCGGATCAGAATGTCGTGGGTTCGAATCCTACCGCGTGTGTTGTTAAAAAGAGACAGCCTATGAGTATCAATTAATACTCATAGGCTGTCTCTTTTGCTTTGTGTATGTGTAATAAAAATAAAATCTAATAGAATATATTGAGTATATCTAAAAAGAGATTCTAGGCTTTAGCTTTTATAGAAATTATAAAGTTAGTGCTTTTTTTGTATGAGACTATTTCAGTAGAGGGTAAAAAATACAAAAAATAGATATTTAAAGAGGCATTTATAAACCAAATACATAAAAGATTTTAGATATATCATAAAAAAAATAATAAAAATTCATGTATAAATGAATATAAAGATGGAAAATGTGTATTTATTATACAAAAAATTGGGGTTATCATAAATGTGAAGTATAAATTAAAAAGGAGAGATTAATATGAGCAAAAAAAGAATATGTTTGTTAATGGCAACAGTCGTAACAGTCCATACTACTAGTAGTATAATACCAATGATGAATACATATGCAAAAGAAGCAGAGGAAAGTAAGCCTTATCTGAAAGAATCATTATATAGAGGGGTAAATGTTACAACAAGTAGTAGTATACAAATTACAACTCCATCTTCTATTAAGATTGTTAGAAATCAAGAGATGCAGTTGCAAGTGCCACCAAACTTGATAGACCCTATTACATGGGCATCGAGTAATAATAATATAGCTAGTGTAAATGGGGATGGAAAAGTATTAGCTCATGAAAAGGGGTTTAGCACTATTACAGCAAAAGATAACTATAATAATGAAGTTATATGGAAAGTAGATGTCATGTATATAGATACTATTCCAGAAGTAGATAATGCTGTATATGCAAAAATGAGAAAGAAATGGTTAGAGACCCTTATAGGAAAAGAAAATGATACAAATAGTAAGAATATCAATAGAGTTATTAGTAGAATAGAAGGTTTTGTGGACACACATTGGAGTGGACTCAAAAAAGATGGTGGTATATTATGGGATACTAAAAATGTCGCAAATTATAAAAAAGATCCAGCACATATCAGAACAATGTATCTTAATTTAGAATGGCTTGCAAAAGGCTATTCAATGCCAGAAAGTAAATACTATAAAAATGAAGAACTATTAGAGGATATTAAGTATGCGTTAGAATGGCTACATGAAAATGCATATTCTATTAAACAGCAATATGGAAACTGGTGGCAATGGGAAATTGGGATACCAAAGGCATTAAATAATATTTGTATCATGTTGTTTGATGAGTTAGGACAAGAAACTATTAACAAATATACAGATGTTATCTATTTCTATCAGCCAGATCCATTTCATTCAGGAGCAAGTGGTGCATCAGCAAATGAATACCGAGAATCTGAAGCTGCTAATAGAGTGGATGTATCTATGATATCACTTGTAATGGGAGCACTTAGAAACGATTATGAACAATTAGTTATGACAAGGGATGCAATTAGTAGTTTATTAAAGTATGAACAAAGAGAAAGTAGTGGGAGATATGTAGATGGATTCTATACAGATGGTTCATTTGTGCAACATGGACATGTGCCTTATGTAGGAACTTATGGTAACGTATTTTTAACAGGTGCATCTACAGTGATTCAAGCATTAGAAGGCAGTGAATGGGAAGTGCCTAAAGAAAAATTAGAAGTACTTACTTCGTTTGCTTTAGATTCGTTTGCACCATTTATTTATAAAGGTGCTGCACTTGATATGGTAAGAGGGCGTGCTATAGCTAGAAATAATGAAACAGATAGAAATTCTGGACATAATATTATAGGATCATTTCTGCTGCTTTCAGAAATCGTAGATGAACAACTTGCTAATGAATTAAAAACATATGCTAAATCTTGGATACTAGAAGATACTTCTACGAATTTTACAGCAAATACAAATAACATTAAACTGATTAATCTAGCAGAGTCTGTTTTAAATGATACAAGTATAGCGGTAGCACCTTTTGAGGAAATACATAAGCATTTTGGATTAATGGACCGTACTGTACATAGGGGAAGAGATTATTTACTAGGATTAAGTATGTTCTCAAGTAGAATCAGTAACTATGAGTATATGAATGGAGAAAATCTAAGAGGATGGCATATTTCAGATGGTATGACTTATCTTTACAATAGTGATTTAGCTCAGTATAGTGATGATTATTGGAATACAGTAAATCCTTATAGGCTTCCAGGGACAACTGTGGATACTATCAAGTTAGATATTAATAACCCAGGGGATAATGCAAGTATTGGACAAAAATTATTCTCTAAAGAAAACTGGGTAGGAGGAAGTCAAATTGGAGCATATGGTGTATCAGGTATGCAATTAAATGGAGATTTAGTGACTGATAGGGGATCAGAATCTCCTATGGCAAAATATAAATCTCTACAAGCTAAAAAATCTTATTTTATGTTCGATGATGAGATTGTAATGTTAGGTAGTGACATCAATAGTACAGAAGGCAGAGAAATTGAAACAATCATAGAGAATAGAAAAATTAAAGATGATGCAACGAATAGAGTGACCATAAATGGAAAAGAAGCAGTTCATACATTAGGGCAAGAAGAAACTATAAAGGCGAGTTGGGCATATTTAGAAGGCAATGTACAAGGTGCAGATATAGGATATTACTTCCCTTCACAAGCAGAAATTAATGTGAAAAAAGTTGCTAATACTGGGAAATGGGCAGATGTAAAAAAGAAAAGTTCAGAAGAGTTAGTAACAAAAAATTATGTAGAAATGTGGTTATCACATGGGGCCAATCCAATTGGTAAAACCTATGACTATGTTTTACTCCCAGGCAAATCACAACAAGAAGTTGCAAAGTATGCTACTAATCCAAATATTGAAATCTTATCTAATACACCACAAGTACAGGCTGTAGAGGAAAAAGAACTAGGTATCTTAGCGGCTAACTTCTGGGAGGATGAAGTATTAACTGTAGATAATCTAACAGTTAATAAAAAAGCTTCTATTATGAAAAAACAACAAAAGAATACGTTAGAAGTAGCTATTTCTGATCCAACGATGAAAAACACTGGAAAAATTGAAGTGGAAATTAATCAGAAAGCGTATAATGTTATAACAAAATCAGAAGGAATAGAAATAATAAGTTTAAGCCCAACCATTAAGTTTGCAGTAGATGTAAATAAAGCAGAAGGAAAAACTTTTGGTATTAAGTTCAATACTAAAGCTCTAGTTATAGATAACAGTGAAGATGATAATACGAATACTAGCAGCACTTTTAGTAATTCTTCTAAGTAAAGAAGAAAATGTAGATAAAAAACCTTTATTACAACCTTTAAGAGATCAAGTAGGAGTAGTACATACGGCAAAAGGGTATATACAAAAGGACAAGCACAATCAGGTTAAGCCTAACCAACCAGTAACTAGAGAAGAGGTAGTACAAGTCATTTATAGCCTTATAGAAGATGCTAATAATGGTTCTATAGGAGTACGATATTTAAAGATTTAACTAATGAAAAGGCTACTGTTGTGAATAATGGAATGTTAGAGGCTGCTGAAGAATTAAAAATAGATATTAAGTCAACACATTGTGTATTTGCAGATTTAATGGAAGCTAGTGTAGAACATAAGTATGTTCTAACAGAAAAAGGATTAGTAAAATGGGTGAAATAGAAAATTACTAATAAAATTTGGAATGATTACAGTAATGAAGAAGAATTACTGAAAAGGGACTAGTAGGATAAAATTTATATATTTTCGAAGTGAGTATGATATAATAAATCTATTCAGTATAAAACTAAACGGCCTAATAAGACTACATGAGAAGCAAAAGTATTCAATGATGTAGCTTATTAGGCCTATTTTTATAGAGGAGGAATAAAAGGTGAAGAAGATGAATAGAAATAGGATTTGGTATGGAGGATTGGTAATTATTACGATAGTACTAGGGATTTTATCCAGAAGAATATCAGGACTTCCAGAATTTATAGCGATATATTCAGGGGATACGCTATGGGCATTGATGGTCTTTTTAGGGATTGCTTTTGTATTTAAAAATGTATCTATTAAATATGTAATGTTGATGGCATTTGTTGTTGCATTTGGAATAGAATTGAGTCAACTCTATCATGCCCCATGGATTGATGCTATAAGAGCGACAACTCTAGGTGGTCTTGTGCTAGGATATGGATTTTTATGGAGTGATTTAGTTTGTTATAGTGTAGGAATCTTAATAGGGGGCATTATAGAGTTATTAATGAATGAAAAAAGCTAAAGCGCATAAAATAATTTTTGTTATTTCTAAATTTCTTTTATAAATTTTAAAGAAAGTGTGAAACTAATTACTATAAAAATGAGTCATAAAAATGAGGAAAAATTTTCTATTAAAAATTCCTAGTGGTTTCCCCTCTTTTAAAGAGAATATGCTATACTAGATAAGATGACAGAGAATGGCTAATAAAGTAAAAATATTACTTAAGATGCCGAAAAATAGCATATAGACACAAATAAATTAGCAGAAATATAGAGGAAGGATCTAAGTCAATGAGTACATATCGTTATTCCAAAACAAAGTCAAGAGGAGTACAAGTAAAGAAGATAGCAATTGGACTTTTCTTAGTAAGTTTAGTAGCATGTGGTGGTGTAGGTATTAATACCTATTTGAAAGATAAAAAGATAGATGAGACTACAGCACGTATTGAAGAAGTAACAGCACAAAAAGAAGCATTAAATGCACAAGTTAATGAATTACAAGAGCAGACAAAAGAGTTAGAAGCTCAAGTAAAAAAAGTAGAAGAAGGTTTATGGCGCTTTGAGCCTATTATAATTCCGGATAGTATGAAATAATAATAGAAGCAGAAGGATTGGGTGATTGAAAATGGCGAAAAGAAATAATCAAATAGGTATAACTATTTTACTTATAGCATTATCTTTAGGGTTATTTGCAGGAACTGGGTTCCTTGCTAGTAAGAGTAGTGGAGGAAAAGAAACTCTTACAAAAGCACAAGAAGAACTTACTACAGTGGAAGCAAGTAAAGCTAATTTAGAAGTACAAGTACAAGAATTAGAAACAAAGAATGAGCAGCTTCTTAAACAAATCGAAGAGCTTAATATTCAGATTCAAGAATTAGAAAAACAAGGTGTAGATGTTTCTGTAATTACTGAAGAGCAAGAAGATAGAAAAGTAGCATATTTAACATTTGATGATGGTCCAAGTGCTAATACAACTAAGATTTTAGATTTCTTAAAAGCAAATCAAATTCGTGCAACATTTTTTGTACTTGAAAAAGATGGGTATGATGATCTTTATAAACGTATAGTAGACGAGGGGCATTCTATTGCTATCCACTCTAGTACACATGACTATGCAGAAATCTATCAAAATGTAGATAACTTTATGGCAGATGTACAAAGTTTATCTAAACATATTAAAGATCTTACAGGCGTAGAGACTAAGGTACTTCGTTTCCCAGGTGGCTCTAATAATACAGTAAGCCATCGTTATGGTGGAAAAGATATTATGGATAAGATTATTCCAGCAGTCACACAAGCAGGATATGTATACTATGATTGGAATGTAGATTCTCAAGATGCTGCAAAAGGTCTTCAAGATACTCAAGTGATTGTAAATTCTGTTTTAAATCAAGCAAAATACAATGACAATGCAGTAATCTTAATGCATGATGCAGCTGCAAAGACAACAACAGTAGAAGCATTACCTCAAATCGTAGAAGGCTTAAAACAACAAGGTTTTGTATTTGAAGCGCTTTCTCCAGAATCAGAACCAGTTAAATTTAAATAAAAAGAAAACCGCCCTTGATGTAAAGGGCGGTTTTTTGATTCCGATTTATCTTTTGTAATATAAGTGTATAAAGTGATTAGGCGTAAATTATAATATATTTATGTAAAGTTTTCAAGAAGAAGTACTATTTATTTGGCACTCTTTGCTTACCACTGAAGAAAAGGGCAATAACATTGGCACCACAATGAGAGCCAATAACTGAACCAATTGGATTAATCATAGCCACTTCCACATTATATTTTTCTTGAAGAAGCTTGGCAACAAGACGTGCATCTTCTTCACAATCAGATTGTGAAATCATAACAGGTTGAGTCGTATCTTCTACTAGACTACCAAAAAGGTCAACTAAAGCATGCAAAGCTTTTTTTCTACCTCTCGCTTTTTGATAAGGAATGAGTTTTCCTTCATCGTTGACATAGAGTACAGGTTTGATTTGAAGTAAAGACCCAACAAAAGCAGAAGCATGGCTTACACGTCCTCCACGTTCAAGATGATATAAATCATCTACTGTAAAGAGGTGACAAAGGTAAGGTGCTGTTGCACGTATATAATCTGCGACCTCCTTAATATCCTTACCTTGCTTACGTAGGGTACATGCATGGTAAACAAGTAATCCTACACCACTAGAGGCAGCTAATGTATCAATGATTGTAATAGGTGCATCAGGATATTCCTCTTGCACTTCTTTAAGTGCTATGCAAGCGCTGTTATATGTACCACTAAGACCAGAAGAGAAGGCGAGGTAAAGTACAGGTATATTTTCCTTAGCCCATATCGTAAATTGCTCCTTAAAGGTAAAGATATTTACTTGAGAGGTAGTAGGCATTGCACCACTACGTAAAGAATCATAAAAACTTTTATGGGAATAGCTTTTGCCAAAATCATCTTTGATTTCATACCCATTTAGAGTGAAAGTTAAAGGAAAAAGATATAAGTTTTCAGATTCAAGATAAGAAAGAGATAAATCAGCTCCTGAATCTACAGCAATAACAAAATTCATATAGTCACTCCCTAACGAAAATATTTTAAATATTATAACATATTCTAGTGAAAAAACCAATGAAAGGGCATTGTTGGCCCAAAATGTATAAAATCTTAAAATTCATATACACTAAGGATTAAGTTAATGAATGAAAAGAGGGAATAGCATAATGGAACAATTTCAATGCCAAAGTTGCGGATATGACATGACAGGTATAGAGCGATATGCATCTACTTTAAATTCAACATTTTATCCAGGTGTTGATACAACATTTATGGATGTAGCAGGACTTTACAATAGTCAAATTAATAATTCAGTGCGCTGTCCTAATTGTGGACAAGTAGGTCAGTGGATTAAACATTATTAAAAGAGGTGTCTTAGACACCTCTTTTTCTTATATAATCATAATGAGTATGAAATATAAAAAAATTTCATACAATGTAAAGAAGCATCTACTTGCAAGGTCTTTACTTACTCATGTATAATGTAAGATAAAATAATGGAGAGGAGGACGACTATGGAATCTCCACTAAATGCAGTTGGGTTTTCAAAATCCTCAAATAAGTATGATACAGAAGATATTATTGAAGGTATTTTAAACAATCCATCTAAACAAATGGCAATTGAACTTACACCAGAGGTCATCTTTGCAGAATACTTACAGGAGCTAGCAGAAAATACATATCTTATTGTCAGAGTAACAGTAAAAAAAGATAATGATAGTGACAAAGACCCAGAAATTACAGTTTATAACTGTGATGCATTCGTTGAAGCAGAAAATAATATGCAAATTGAAGAGCTTTCTATTGAACGAGGCGATGAATACGATGAAGAAGATACTGATTACTATGTAATATTTGAAGAAAAAGAAAGTTCAATGGAAATTATTTTTATTTTGCAAAATACGGTACAGTATTTAGAAGGTGTACGACAAGGAAAGACCATCAAAGAAGTTAACGTAGTTGGAATAGCTTCTGAAGGCACAATTATTTTACCTATTGAAAAAGATGAAGAAGAAGAACGTGTTGAAAAAGAAGAACGAGAAAAACTACGTAGTATCCTTCAAAAGATGAAAGAAGGAGATGAAGAAGCAAGATCATTATTAGAAAAGGAAGAAAAAGAACTAGACCTTTTACTGAAAGAGCGTCTTAGAGAAGAAGACTTTTTAACTGTAATGAGTGGGTACTTTATGCCGGCTACAGTAGAAGATTCTGTATATGCTATTCTAGGTGAGATTTTAGCTATTAAAGAGCGAAAAAATAAAATCACTGATGAAGAAATGTATGTCCTCACCTTAGACGTTAATGATTTAATACTAGAAGTTGTTATTCATAAGGATGAATTAATAGGCATGCCAAGTGTAGGTATGCGCTTTATGGGAACTTGCTGGATACAAGGTCAAGTCATAATGGAATAAAAGTGCAAAACAACTTGCACTTTTTATTCTAATGATTAAAAATAATACTTATAAAAATCATAGTATTAAGTATAGCTATGATACTTGACGAATAACTATTAAAGGCGTAATATAAAATAGTCAAATAGTTCTGTTTCCGTAGCTCAGTAGGATAGAGCGACCGCCTCCTAAGCGGTAGGCCGCTGGTTCGATTCCAGTCGGGAACGTAAAAGGTGTTACGATTACTCGTAGCACCTTTTTTGTATTATATTTTCTTATACAAAGAGGCTATAATTTAATAAGGAAAAAGAGTATGATAAAGAAATACAATATGGATTGAAGGAGTGAAACAATGAAAGTAACTATTCGAGATGTGGCAAAAGAAGCAGGAGTAGCGCCATCAACTGTATCAAGAGTACTTTCTAATAGTGAACGTATTAGCGAGGAGACAAAGGCTAAAGTTCGTGAAGCTATTAAGAAGTTAAACTTTAAGCCTAATGCGATAGCAAGGAGTTTGGCAAATAACAAGACCCAAACATTAGGAATCATGTTACCTAATGAAATAGAGAATTCTTTTTCAAATCCGTTTTTTATACAAGTAATGCAAGGAATTAGTTTATATGCAAGCCAATATCATTACTATGTAATGTATGCTTTTGCAAAAGATAAAAAGGATGAGCTCAAGTACGTAAAGGAACTTACAGACAATAGAAGGGTAGATGGAATTGTTATCTTAAAAGCTGAAGTACAAGATAAAACAATAGCTTACTTACAAGAAATGAAATTTCCTTTTGTTGTAATAGGTCATCCTGAAAAATTAGATGAAACGTTATGGGTAGATAATGATAATATAGATGCTACATATCGTGTAACAGAAGAACTCATTAAATGTGGACACAGGACCATTGGATTTGTGGGGGCTAATACAGAGTGGGCTGTATCTAAAGACCGCTATGAAGGGTATAAAAGAGCATTACAGGCTTATGGTATAGATTTAAATGAAAGATATATTTATCACGGGAAAGAATTTAATGAATTAACAGGCGAAGAAGCTGCTAAGAGGTTAGTAGAATTAGATGAGTTAACAGCTATCATTACAACGGATGACCTTATTGCAGTAGGTATAAAACACTATTTTGATGAGGTAGGTATAGACTCAAAAGAGCTGATAGGTTTTAATAATACAGCAATAGGTGCTTATCAAAATCCTCCACTTTCATCTGTAGATATTAATGCAGAAAAGTTAGGATGGTATGCAGGTAAGCTAATTATTGGGCAATTAGAAGAAAAGCGACAAGAGCAAACACATTATATAGTAGAAACAGAATTTATTAAAAGAAAATCAAAATAATATTATGAAACCGGTTGCGCAAAACGTATAAAAAAGCTATAATATGGGTACAGTATATTTTTTGTACAAAGTAATCGGTTATTTCAATGAAAATATGGTCATAATAGCCATATATTTTTTAAATAGCAATGCAAGCGGTTGCACAACAAGGAGACGACATGAACTGGAAAAAAGAAGCTATAGGTTACCAAATTTATCCTCGTAGTTTTATGGATTCTAATGGGGACGGCATAGGTGATCTTCAAGGAATTATTTCAAAATTAGATTACATTAAGGATTTAGGTATAGATGTTATTTGGATTTGCCCAATGTACAAATCTCCAAATGATGACAATGGTTATGATATTAGCGACTATGAAGATATTTTACAGGACTTCGGTACAATGGAAGACTTTGATGCTTTACTTGCTGAAGTTCATAAAAGAGGTATGAAGCTTATTATAGATTTAGTAATTAATCATACTTCAGATGAACATGAATGGTTCTTAGAATCTAGGTCATCAAAAAATAGTAACAAAAGAGATTGGTATATCTGGAGATCAGGAAAAGAGGGTGAAGAACCAAATAACTGGGAAAGTATTTTTAGTGGCTCAGCATGGGAATATGATGAAGCTACAGATGAATATTTCTTACATTTATTTAGTAAGCGCCAGCCAGATTTAAATTGGGAAAACAAAGAAGTTAGAGAAGCCTTATATCAAATGATCAATTGGTGGTTAGATAAAGGTATTGATGGTTTTAGAGTAGATGCTATTAGCCATATCAAAAAGGAAGAAGGTCTTACAGATTTAGATAATCCAGAAGGACTTAAATATGTATCTTCCTTTAGTAAGCATATGAATATGGAAGGTATTCATGATTACTTGAAAGAGCTTAAAGAGCGTACATTTGCACATTATGACATTATGACTGTTGGAGAGGCTAATGGGGTAAGTGCGGATGAAGGTTATTTATGGGTAGATGAAGAACAAGGTAAATTTGATATGATTTTTCAATTTGAGCATCTTGAATTATGGGATACAAATGGTGAAGAACCTTTAGATGTTCTAACTTTTAAGAAGACACTTTCTAAATGGCAAGATGCGCTTCATGAAAAAGGTTGGAATGCATTATTTATTGAAAATCATGATATTCCAAGAGCAGTATCAAAATGGGGTAACGACAAAGAGTATTGGGCTGAAAGCGCAAAGGCTCTAGGGCTTATGTATTTCATGCAACAAGGTACACCTTTTATTTACCAAGGACAAGAAATTGGTATGACAAATGTACGTTATACTCATATAGAAGAATACAATGATGTATCTTCTGTAAATAAATATAATGAAATGATTGCAATGGGTGAAAGTGAAGAAGAAGCCCTCAAATATATGTGGAATTGTTCAAGAGATAATGCAAGAACACCTATGCAATGGAATGATGACCACAATGCAGGGTTTACAACGGGTACACCTTGGATAGATATGAATCCGAATTATCATGAGATTAATGTAGCATATCAATTAGAAGATCCAAATTCTATTTTGAATTTCTACAAGGCGATGATTAGATTAAGAAAGTCACATACTTCATTAGTATATGGTAAATATAACTTAATACTTGAAGAAGATCCAAAAATCTATGCCTATACACGTACAGATAGAGAGGGTCAATATTTAATCTTATGTAATTTGACAGATCAAGAAGCACTTTATCAACTAGATCAACAATTAGCATATAAGGAATTACTTTTATGCAACTATCTAGATGATGAGATAAGTGAAGGGGTTCTTAAACCTTATGAAGCAAGATTATACAAAATAAGCTGAGACAATATTAAAAGGTGAAGAGAGGTAGCGAGATGAAGGACAAAAAAATATTTTCATTCGATTTCTGGCAAAAATTTGGTAAGGCCTTATTAGTAGTTATTGCAGTAATGCCAGCAGCGGGGTTAATGGTTTCATTTGGTAAACTTATTGGGATGAATTTTGATGCTCAAGTATTTCAGACTGTAGCTAGAGTTATGGAAGACATTGGTTGGGCCATCATTGGGAATTTACACATTTTATTTGCAGTAGCAATCGGGGGATCTTGGGCAAATGACCGTGCAGGTGGAGCATTTGCAGCATTATTAACATTTATTTTAACAAATAGAATTACAGGTGCAATCTTTGGTGTAAGTGCAGGCATGCTTAGTGATAGTAGTGCAGTAGTAACAAGCTTATTTGGTCAACAACTTACAGTACCAGATTATTTTACATCTATTTTAGGTGCACCAGCATTAAATATGGGTGTATTTATCGGTATTATTTCAGGTTTCTTAGGTGCATACTTATATAATAAATATTATAACTTTGATAAATTACCTCAAGCATTAGCATTCTTCAATGGTAAGCGTTTTGTGCCTTTCATGGTTATTGTAGGTTCAACAGTAATGGCTATTTTCCTTTCAGTTGTATGGCCATTCATTCAAGGTAGTTTAAATAGCTTTGGCCAATGGTTAGCTGCATCAAAAGATACAGCTCCAGTATTAGCTCCATTTGTATATGGAACATTAGAAAGACTTCTTTTACCATTTGGATTACATCATATGTTAACAGTACCAGTGAACTATACAGAACTTGGTGGCTTATATACTATGTTAACAGGTCCAGCTGCAGGACAAGTCGTAGCAGGGCAAGATCCACTTTGGTTAGCTTGGATTACAGACCTTAATAACTTAAAAGCTGCTGGAGATATGGCAGCATACAATGAATTATTAACAACAATAACACCAGCTCGTTTTAAAGTAGGACAAGTTATTCTTTCAAGTGCATCATTATTAGGTATTTCTTATGCGATGTACAAAAATGTAGATCCAGATAAAAGATCTAAATACAAAACTATTTTCTTATCTGCAATTTTAGCTGTATTCTTAACAGGGGTAACAGAACCAATTGAATTTATGTTCATGTTTGTTTCACCAATTCTTTATGTAGTCTATGCAGTGTTAACAGGTCTTGCATTTGCGTTAGCAGATATTATCAACCTTAGAGTACATGCATTTGGATTTATTGAATTCCTTACTCGTGCACCAATGATGGTCAATGCAGGAATTGGTATGGATATTGTAAACTTTATTATTACAAGTGTTGTATTTTTCTTCCTTAACTTTGGAGCATTCAGCTTCTTAATCAAGAAATTCAACATTGCAACACCAGGACGTAAAGGTAACTATATTGACGATGAGGCTGAAGATACAAAGGCAGCAGATGGAGTAAAATTAGCAAAAGCATCAGGATCAAAAGATATGCAAGCTATAAGAGCTATTGAGCTTTTAGGTGGTGAAGAAAATATCGTAGATGTAGATGCATGTATGACTAGATTACGTGTTACAGTTAAAGATTCTAGTTTAGTAGGAGATGTAACAGCATGGAAACAAAATGGTGCTATTGGTCTTGTGCACAAAAATAATGGTGTGCAAGCAATCTATGGTCCACAAGTAGATGTGCTTAAGTGTACGATACAAGATATCTTAGGGAGATAAGAGGTATGAAGTTACTAACGCTTAACTGTCATTCTTGGCAAGAGGAAGAGCAAGCATATAAATTAAAATGTTTAGCAAAGCAAATTAAAGAGGAGGGCTATGATGTAATAGCCCTTCAAGAAGTAAGCCAACATCAAAATGGCAAAATTATAAGAGATAATCTTAAAGAAGGTAACTATCTTTACGCATTATTAGATGAGCTAAAGCAAATAGGCGTAACAGATTATGATTATGCATGGGCATTCTCTCATATTGGCTATGAGGTGTATGAAGAAGGACTTGGTATCTTGACTAAACATCCTATTTATGAGAAAGAGGAATTTTTCATTACCAATGGTACAGATACTAACTACTGGAAGACTAGAAGGATTATTAAAGTAACGATCCAGTATAATGAAGAATTAATTGATTTTTATTCTTGCCATTTAGGTTGGTGGAATGATGAAGAAGAATCATTTAAATTCCAAGTAGATAGATTAGATGAAGAGATTAAAAATGGGCGTCTTGCATTTCTAATGGGCGATTTTAATAATAATGCCAATACAAGGAGTGAAGGATATGACTACATGCTTTCAAAAGGTTGGCAAGATACGTATACACTAGCACAGAACAAAGACTCAGGTGTAACAGTATTGGGTAAAATAGATGGTTGGGAAGAAAATAAACAACAACTTAGAATAGATTTGGTATGGTCTAGTCAGCCTGTTGAGGTCATTTCTTCACAAGTATGCTTTAATGGTGAGAATCAACCTATTGTATCAGACCACTTCGGCGTAGAAGTGAAGATACAAAAGTAGAATATAGTAAGTATTTAAGTTGCACTAGTGAATAAAAATCTTTATTTTAACCCATAATCACACTAAGAGGTGAGAAAATGAAAACATGGATTAAAATAAGTTTATTCGTTAGTGCTCTTTTATTATATTTTTGGTTTATATTACGTTCTTCTAATATTATTAGCGCCTTAACTAAAATACTTATTGTAGCTTTACTTTTACTTGGAATGGAGAGTGTACGTAGAGATAGAGAAAAGACATTTTTAATGTGTTCAGATATTAATCAGATTAAGAAAATGGAACAAGATGAATTCGTAGCGTATACTGCTAATCTTTATAAGAGATTAGGGTATTTTATTGATTTGTTGAAATCTAAAGATGAATTAGGGTGCGATATCATTGCGAGGGAAAAGCAGGATATAATTTGCATTAAGTGTGTAAGTGGTGCAGAGGAGATTGGGATTTTACCACTTCAACAAGTATATGGAAGTATGAATCTCTATAAAGCTAACAAGTGTATGCTGATTACAACAAGTACGTATAGTGAAAAGGCAAAGCAATTTGCAAAGGCTAATCATGTAAACCTAATTGATCAACAAGAACTATTAAAAAAGATTATGAAAGTAACAAATGAAAAAGAAGCAACAAAAGTATCTTCTAGTACACAAGAAGTATAGTAATCATATTGTAATAATAAATAATGGAAAAGTTATTAATAAGTGCCCTTGTTTGTGTTAGTATATTGTTAAACTATAAGACATAAACAGGGGGTAATTTAATGCAATTAGAAACAAAACAAAATGTTGAGAATGTAGTAAAGAAGCCAACGCTTTCAATAGGTTCTATTATATTAGGGATTTGCCTTATTAGTATTCCTATTATTGTTACTTTATTTATTGCAATACCATCATTAGGACAAACACTTCTTCAAGAGAAGAGTGAGATCATGAAAGGTATGATTATTGGTATTACAATTTTACCAGTCTTTCTTTTTGTTGCAATAAAGGGTGGCAAGCTTTGGTACAAACAATGGTGGAGCTGGGTAGCGGTAGGCGTTACTTGCATTGCACTTGTATCTATTACATTCATTGGAAGTTTTGGTGGATCAAATCAAAGTATGGATAATGGGATGAACATAGAAGATGGCATGAATATGGGTGGCGACATGGGTATGTCAGATGATATGAATAATGAAGCTATTATTATGGAATAAAAAAAGAGGTGAATATATTCACCTCTTTTTTATTTGGTTTTAAGTTTAAATACTTTAGTATCAATGACATTATCTGGTTCGGTAGGACGGGCTTTTTTAAATTCAATGACATATGTATCAACAGCATTTGCACGTATAATCCAAGTATGTTCTCCGCCTTCACCAGGTAAGTTTGTTCCACTAGGCGTAAAATAATCTTCTAGGATAGTAATACCTTCAGGGAAGGTTACTTGCCATTTGTAGCCAGTAGAAGGATTCTCTGCAAGTTTGATAGTAAGCTTTTGACCAACATTATAGGTATTAGTGCCTTCAAAAAGAGGAAGAACACGATCTTCGGCTGATGTAGATGGTGTTTCCTTATCTGGTGGTAGAGGTGTTTCTAACAGTTCTTCTGGCGTTGTAGGTTCTGGTGTAGATGGTACAAGCTCAATACTATTTTGCACATGAGTAGGTTTGATATTAAAAGCAAGTTCAAAGAACTCTTGAGGTGCATAAAGTATATTTTCTATAAGTTTTATAGGTTTTGGAAGTTGATGCGTTATATTATTTAATATGTAATTCGATTTTCCTGCAGTTATAGATATTTTGTTTTGATTATTTTCTAGTAAGACAGATTTTGTAGAAGCATCCCAAGTAAGGGTATAGCCTAGTGAATTATTGATTAGTCTAATAGGGAAATAAGTTGTATTATCACTGGCAATAACTTTAGTATCTACTTGTCCATCTAAGAGGATTGTTACAAACTCTTTAGGCGTATCATTAGCATAGACATAAGAACTGCAACTTACTAGAGCAATGAGGACTAAATGAGTTAATTTTAATTTTGGCATGATACACACTCCTTCAAATATTAACTTCTTTTATAGTATAACACTTGAAGGAATGTAATCATAGATATCTCATATTAATGTTTATTTGCAGATTGTTTAGTTTGAACTTTTGTTCTAAAGATTAAGGTACGAAGGGCAGACCAGTTAAATGGAATAAGTGGATAAAGGTATGGTTCGCCAGTAAAAGTCTTTGTTGTTAGAAGAAGAATAATATCTAATACAACAGCAATAGCAAATCCCCATATACCAAATAATCCAGCTCCAAGGAGCATAATCATACGCATCATTTTTATACCATAGCTCAGTTCAATGCTAGGTTGAGTAAAGCTAGAAAGTGCTACAATTGCCATATAGAAAATAGTATGAGGTACAACCCAACCTGTTTTAACAGCATATTCACCTAAAATAAGACCACCGATAACAGATAATGAAGTACCTAATGAGCTAGGTGTATTAAGTGAAGCTATTTTAAGCCCATCTACAGCGAACTCTAGAGCTAAGAACTGAATAAAGAGCGCTACATTTAGTGGGTCATCTGGCAGTAAGAAGGAGAGCGATGATGGAATCATAGATTCATAACGTACAATAAGGACATATACAGGTGTCAAAAATAGATTCACAAGGAAAATGATATGACGTACAAAGCGTAGATAATTACCAGTAATAACAGGTACATAGTAGTCATCTGCATCTTGTAAGAAGTCGAAGATACCTGTAGGGACAATGATTGCAGTTGGTGAGTTATCTACTAAGATAACAATTTTTCCCTCAGTTACTTGTGCAGCGGCCACATCAGGACGCTCCGTGTAACGTGCCTTAGGAAAAGGATTAAACCACTTTTCTTCATTAATACTTTCAATAAGCGTTTGATCACCCATTGTGAGTGCGTTAACGTGCAATTGATTAAGTGTATCTTTAACTTTTTTTAGGAGCTTTTTGTCTACTTTATTGCTAAGATAGCCAATAGCTACATCTGTATTAGAGACCTGACCAATATTCATCATTTCAAAAATAAGATGCGGATCTCTAATACGACGTCTAATAAGTGCAGTATTAAATACGATTGTTTCAACAAACCCATCTCGAGCACCGCGAATAGTCTTTTCTTTTTCAGGTTCATTAATGCCACGAGTAGGATAAGTACGTAAGTCGATGATTGCAGCAGAACTGGAGTTGTCAAAGAGTAAGATAGTTTGTCCAGCAAGGAGAGCCTTAACCATTTCATCTATATCTGTTTCAGTAGAGACTTCTATAGAACTAATACCTAAGCGAATGAGCTCTTCTGCTGAATGCACTTTGTCTAGTTCTTCTTTTGGTAGGGCATAGATATCACGACGTATATATTCTAAGTTTGTATCTTTAGCAAAACCGTCTAGAAAGTAAAGATAAAAGGTACGACCATGAATATAAAGGACCTTCTCTAGAAGGTCAAAAGATTTACCAACAGGTAAAATTTTGTGGAGCGCATGTAAATTTTCTTGTAAATTCGAAGTTAGTTTCATTGTTTAACCACCCAGTTTTTAGAAATAATGTAGTTAGCATATGCAGGACTATACAAAATATACATTTTTATCTACAATAGAGGCAAAGAAATGGTGAGGTAGGTAATGAAATGGAAGAACATATTCAATATATGCAGATAGCATTAGAGGAGGCAAATAAAGCTTATGTGCTTGATGAAACGCCAATAGGTGCAGTTATTGTACATAATGGTGAAGTTATTGCTAGAGCTTGTAATAGAAGAAATACAGATAAAAATAGCCTGGCACATGCAGAAATACTGGCCATTGATGAAGCTTGTAAATATATAGGGGATTGGCGTTTAGAGGAGTGTACTATTTATATTACATTAGAGCCTTGTCCAATGTGTGCAGGAGCTATTGTACAAGCACGTATCCCCAAAGTGGTATATGGAGCAAGTAGCCCTAAAGCTGGTTTTGGAGGCTCTGTACTTAATATTTTACAATTAGAAGAGCTGAATCACCGATGTGAAGTTATACGTGACGTATGTACGGAAGAGAGTGCAGCAATTTTAAAAGAATACTTCAAAAAAATGCGTCAAAAAAAGTAATTGGAGAGTTGTTTAATCAATGATATAATATAAGGGTAGTCCGAAAAAAAGAAATGGGGGAAACTTCAATGAACGTTACAGCAAAACATAAAAAGGCGAGAATCTTCAGAGATTTTCTTATCGAAACAGATGGCGTAAATATGTTTAAGGAAGAAGAAAAGGAACATGCTATACTCTTTAGAAGTATGTACCCAGTGAGAGAAGACGATAAAAAACAATTCATGTTTATTATAGATGATTCAATCTATGTGACTATGCAATCTCTTATTGTAGCTGAAGTGCCAGAAGAAAAAAGAGAAGAAATGCTTAAAGTAATTAATCAAATCCACTTTGAGTATCCAACAGTAAAATATGTACTTACTCCAACAGGACAAATTATGACTTCTGCTATTTTCCATGCACATGAAGCAAACTTTGATGCAGGAACAGCTGTTAAATGTACAATTGAATTATTTAAAGTTATTGCAAAAGATCACTATGCACGCTTTTTACAAGTTTTAGGAGAATAACAGGCATTGACAGAGTGCCATAAAGTCGTTATACTATTTACATGACATTTTCATATGTCAACCATTTTCCGTGCTAGCCGGGGAAATAGCGGTGCCCTGTACCTGCAACCCGCTGTAGCAGGGGTGATGCTCTAGCCGAGGCAGTATCTTGTAGGGTCTGCCCTTAGCAAGTGATGTTGATGATTAGGTCTTACGCAATAGGCACTCTTGAATCGTGTCAGGTCCGGAAGGAAGCAGCACTAAGGGAGCACGCTCTATGTGCCGTGAGAGTGCCTAGTCGGAGTTAACTACTAGGGTCACGCTTATGGGCTAATGTCGAAGCTGAGTGCACGGATTTAAAAAGCATATAATAACGTATATAAATAGGCTCCTGAAGGATATAATCTTTCAGGAGCCACTTTGTGTATAATATACTATTGAACAATAATTCTATAGGCCCTTGTTTCTACGATAGGGTTACCACAACAAAGCTGGCGATAGTAGCAATAGATGGTGAATTCACCAGGAACAAGAGGTTGTATAACCCATTTTCTAATTAATGTATAGCCATTGGGGTTATAACTACCTTTTATAGTTTGGAAGCCACGAGGGAGATCAAGTTCCCATTTTCTGTTATTAGGAGGCTCCTCTAGTTGGATTTCAATTAAATCATTTACAAATACGTAGTTAATCATTGAAGGAGATATGATATAGGACATTATTTCACCTCATTAAAAAAATTAAGACATAAAGAATTTGTTCTATATCAGTATATACATTGAGGCAAGAAGAGGGGACAAAATAAATCAAAAGATAAGGAGTGTTTTAGATGAGTAATTTATTCGTACAATATCCAAAATGTACTACATGTAAAAAAGCATTAAACTGTTTAAAAGATACAGGAGTAGAATTTCAAGATAGACATATCGTTGAAGAGGTACCAACAAAAGAAGAGCTGAAAGCATGGATTGAAAAAAGTGGACTAGAAGTTAAAAAGTTTTTCAATACATCAGGCAAACTTTATAAAGAAATGAATTTAAAAGATAAAGTAGGAAGTTTTTCTATAGATGAAGCAGTAGAACTTTTAAGCTCTAATGGCATGCTTATTAAACGTCCTATCTTAGTAACAGATGATAAAGTCCTTGTAGGATTTAAACAAGAAGCTTACGAAGAGACACTTAGAAAATAGATTTTGTGGTATAATATAGAAAGAAAATCATACCAAAATGAGAAAGGAATAGGCTATGAGTTATTTAGCACTATATAGAAAGTATAGACCTAGAACATTTGATGAAGTTGTGGGACAAGAACATATTGTAAGGACATTACAAAACCAAATAAAAACAGGTCGTATTTCTCATGCCTATCTTTTTACAGGAAGTAGAGGAACAGGGAAGACGACTATTGCTAAAATCTTTGCAAGAGCAGTTAACTGTACTAATCCTAATAATGGTTCAGCTTGTATGGCATGTGAAGCATGTAAACAAATTGAAGATGGTGCAAGTATTAACATTATAGAGCTAGATGCTGCATCTCATAACGGGGTAGATAATATCCGTGAGATCAATGAAGAGGTTAAGTATAGCCCTGCAGTGGGAAAGTATAAAGTATACATCATAGATGAGGTACATATGCTTTCTACAGGTGCATTCAATGCTTTATTAAAGACCTTAGAAGAACCACCTGCTCATGTCATCTTTATTTTAGCAACAACGGATCCTCAAAAGATTCCTGTAACCATATTATCTAGATGTCAACGTTTTGATTTTAAGCGTATTCCAGCTACTTCTATCCAAGAGACCTTACATGAATACATGGAAGAAGAAAAGATAGATATTGAAGATGAAGCATTAAGTTATATTGCACGTCTAGCAGATGGTGGTATGAGGGATGCCTTAAGTATATTGGAACAGTGTATTTCTTTCTACTTTGATGAGCATATTACTGTAGATAAGGTACTTTATTTAGTAGGAGCAGTAGATACACATTACTTATTTGATATGATTGATGCATTTAGCACATATGATAGTAAGAGGGCTCTTGAGGTAGTTCAAGAGGTTAATACGCAAGGACGCAGCATTAGACAGTTTGCACTTGACCTTCTAGGACATGCGCGCAATTTATTGGTTGTAAAGACTACACAGGGTGATACGAGTGTGTTAGACTATAGCAAGGAGTATATTGCACGACTTAATGAACAGGCAAGTGGAATAGATGTTCATGCATTGATGCAATATATCAAAGTGTTTTCAGAGTTAGATTCAGAGATGAAAATAGCTTCGAATCAACGTATTTTATTAGAAGTTACAGTACTTAGGTTAAGTGAAGCGGTAGTAGATGAATCCTCTAATGGACTAGAAGAGAAGCTCTTAGCACTTCAGGCAAAACTTGAAAAACTAGAAGCACGTGAACCAGTTCAAGTTGTTCATCAAGCAGCACCTAAAGAACCAGAAAAGGAAATTGTGCCAACGAGACTTCCAGAAGCTGTGCCAGAAGATATTAAGGCACTTGTAGGGAAGTGGGATGGTATCAAAGAGAAGCTAGGAACAGCAGCTAAGCTTGTGTTCAAATCAACTTCTCCAGGACTTATAGAGGGAGATACTTTCTATATTGTACATGGTGTAAATATGGAGCCTAGTATTAATTCACATATAGAAGAAGTACGTAAACTTATTAACCAAACGATGCAAAAAGAAGTTAAGGTTGTACCGATTGATGTGAAACACTATGAATCTAAAGTTAAAGAAACACATGGAACTAAAATGCCACAAAACGATGTAACACAATCGATTAGTGGTACACTTAGAGATATTTATTCAAAAATAAATTATAAAATAGAAACTATAAATTAGGAGGATTACACAATGGCAAGACAAGGATTTGGTGGCGGAATGCCTAATATGCAACAACTTATGAAACAAGCACAAAAAATGCAAAAACAAATGGAAGAAGCACAAGCTAAAATTGGTGAAATGGAAGTAACTGCTACAGTTGGTGGTGGAATGGTAGAAGTTGTTGCTACTGGTAACAAGGAAGTTAAATCTATTACAATCAAACCAGAAGTGGTAGATGCAGATGATATTGAAACATTAGAAGACTTAGTACTTGCAGCTGTTAATGAAGCAATTCGCCAAGCTGAAGAACTTAGTCAAAAAGAAATGGGCAAATTAACAGGTGGTATGCCAACAGGAGGCTTATTCTAGTGAATGGCTACTATGGCAACAAAATGATATCTCTTATAGAAGAGTTATCAAGGCTACCAGGTATAGGAGCCAAGTCAGCTCAAAGGCTAGCTTTTCATATCATTAGTCTGCCAAAAGATAAGGTGCAACAATTAGCGCATACTATTATTGATGCAAGAGAACACATTAGTTATTGTGAGCGCTGTTGTACAATCACAGATGATAAGTTATGCCCAATCTGTAAAGATGATGCGCGTAATCAACATCAAATTATGGTTGTTGAAGACTCAAGAGATATGGCTGCTTATGAGCGTACAAAAGAGTTCAAAGGCCTTTATCACATTCTTCATGGAGCGATTTCTCCTATGATGGGAGTAGGGCCAAGTGATATTAAAATTAAAGAATTACTTGAGCGTATACAAAAAGAGCAAATTGAAGAAGTAATTATTGCTACTAACCCTAATATTGAGGGAGAAGCAACAGCTATGTATGTGAGTAAGCTTCTTAAACCGCTGGGTATCAAGACAACACGTATTGCACATGGTGTACCAGTAGGTGGGGACTTAGAGTATGTAGATGAAGTTACTTTATCACGTGCTTTACAAGGAAGACGCGAAATATAGAAAACATCAGGAGTTATCATAAAGCAATTGTTTTGTGGTAACTCCTATTTTTATTACTTAAGGAGGCTAGAATGAAAGGAAGAGAATTCTTCTTACAGGGGCTAGCTGTATTGTTTTGTGGACAAAACGTGTTAGGTGGACAATTGTCTATTGAGCAAGTTATATTATTGTTGTCCGTACATCTTATTATTTATTTGTCTAGCCAAGTTGTACATACTATAGCAGTTAAAAAGATTTTATTAAGTGTAGATATGGCCTATTTAAGTGTATTAGTCATAGGACAATATCCGATTTTTATGATTCTATTAATTTTAGTATTATTAGCCTATTGGTGTGATATAAGCAGTCCTATGGAGAAGGTAATTCTATTAGTTGGAATTTTAGGTATAGGATTCATTAATATACAACATATACTGGTTAATTGGTTTATATATAGTGTACTAACGATATCTGAGATCTGTCATTACTGGGATAGGAGTAAGCTAGAGACATTTAATAAGCAAAGAACCATACTTATGGGACAGATAAGTTCTTTAGGACATGCAGTAGAGGCTAGTAAGCAAGAAAAGAAACAAACAACTTATATTACAAAGGTGTCTGAACGTAATCAGCTAGCACAGAAGTTGCATGATAAAATAGGGCATCTCTTAGCAGGAAATGTTATGCAGCTAGAAGCGATTAAGTTGATTATAATTAAAGACCAAGCCAAAGGCTTAGAGCTTATGACACGAGTCATAGAAAGTTTAAGAGGAGGAATGGAAGAAGTACGTTATACTCTTAAAGAATTAAAACCAGCGGCAAGTGAAAGCGGATTAAGTCAGGTTAAAGGGATACTAGAAGGATTTAGAGAAAAATCTGGCATAGTAAGTGAACTTATTTATAAAGGGGATTTAGAAAGAATTAGCTTAGATATATGGTTTGTTATACAAGAAAACTTAAAAGAAACTTTAACTAATTTTATGAAATACTCTAATGGGGATCAATTTGAAGTGAAGATTGAAGTATTACATCAATTGATTAAAGTAAGTTTTAAGGATAATGGCTTTATAAAGGGGCCTATCAAATCAGGTTTAGGGTTAATAGGAATAGAAGAACGAACGCTAGGCGTTGGTGGTAAGCTTATTTTGAATATAGATAATGGATTTGAAACGATTATGTTGATAAAGAGGTAAGAAAATGATTAAAGTATTGCTTGTAGATGATGATATACTCATTCGAGAAAGCCTAAAGCTTATTTTATCTACTTTTGAGGATCTAGATGTTATTGGGACTTGTGAGAGTGGAAAAGGATGCTTAGATTTTTTGGAAGACAATGAAGTGGACTTGGTTTTGCTTGATTTGCGTATGCCTATTATGGATGGGATAGAAGTATTAAAGCAAAAAAGTCAGGAGGAGAAAAAAGAGCGTTATTTAGTTCTTACTACATTTGATGAAGATGATCTTATAAAGAGTGCCTTATATTATGGGGCAGATGGATATATTCTTAAAAATAGTACGCCAGATCATATTGTACATGCTATTAGAACAGTAGCCGGTGGGAATAGTGTATTCCACCCAGATGTACTGAAGAGTATAGGGAATGTAGAAACAAATCATAAAGTAGACTGGAATACTTATGGATTGTCTCAAAGAGAGATGGAGATTGTAGAAGAGGTTGCAGAAGGACTTTCAAATAAAGAAATAGCAAATAAATTATACATATCTGAAGGAACAGTTAAAAACTATATGACATCTATTTTAACTAAGATGGACCTTAAACATCGCACACAAATTGCGATAGCGTATTTAAAAAAATGATATGACTAAAGTCATAGTAAGATGTTACTTTTAGTACTTAAAAGTAACATCTTATTTTATTACAATAGAAATATAAAATAGAGAAGTTTGGGAGGGAAAACATGAAAATAGTAGAAGTTAAAGGATTATACAAAAACTTTAAAGAACTTATCGCTCTTAAAAATATAAATCTTTCAGTAGAAGAAGGTGAAATCTTTGGATTGTTAGGGCCCAATGGAGCAGGTAAGACAACGCTTATTAATATTTTAAGTATGGTCAAGAGAAAAGATTTAGGTGAAGTAAAAATAATGAGTAAAGATATAGAGAAAGCATCTATGGAGATTAAAAGTAAATTAGGTGTAGTACCTCAAGAAATTGCAATCTTTGAGGAGTTAAGTGCTTATGAAAATGTAAGCTTCTTTGGAAGTCTTTATGGATTTAAAGGAAAAGAGCTAAATGATAAGGTTAATCAAGCATTAAAGTTTGTAGGTTTAGAAGATCGAATGAAGGATAAATCAAAACATTTTTCCGGAGGCATGAAAAGAAGGCTGAATATAGCGTGTGGCATTGTGCATGAACCTAAGCTTGTTATCATGGATGAGCCGACAGTAGGGATAGACCCACAGTCTAGAAATTATATATTAGAGTCTATTAAGGCTTTGAAGGCAAAGGGGACGACTATTATCTATACAACCCATTATATGGAGGAGGCAGAAAGCATCTGTGATAGAATCGCCATTATAGACAGAGGCGATATTATTGCATTAGGTACAAAGGAGATGTTAGCTAATTTGATTGAGGAATGTTCAACACTACAAGTTACAGTGAGAGAAATTTCAAAGGTTGAAGAAGCAAAGCTTCTTGTAGTAAAGGGAGTAGAACGTGTTCAGTTTGAAGGGAATGTTTTAACCATTTATTCAAGGAGAGAAGTGACCAACTTAGATCAAATTATAGCGGTATTGATACAAGGTGGAGCAGAGCTTACGGATATCCATATGAAAGAACTAAATTTAGAAGATGTGTTCTTAAACTTAACGGGGAGAGCGCTTAGAGATTAGGAGAGATTAGATGACAATATGGCTAAATATTTTAAGACGGAAGCTAAAAGATTATAAGACACTTTTACTTATGAGTATCTTTCCTATTATGCTTACAATAATCTTTGTAAAGATGTTTACAGTAACGAATAATGTTGATGGGACTATTACTTTAAGTGTTCATGTACAGCAACAAGAGGCGGCATTAACGAGAGCTGTATCTAGTTTCATGGAGCAACTTTCTCATGAAGAATCCATACAGTTAGAGCTTGTACAAGAGGAAGAAGCAGCTTTGGTTATTCAGATTGATGAAGCCATGCAGGTGATAAGCGTAGTTAATCAATCAGGAGACATGATAGAGGAAAGTACACTTATCAGCATACTAGAGCAATTTGCAAGTAGATATGGATTACAAGTAAAGATGCAAGTATTACAAGAAGAAGCCATAGTAATAGAAGAAACGATTATACAAGGCAAAGGAACTAGTGATTTTTTTACGCCATTAGTAGTGACCATGTTAGTATTTGGGATTATGTTAGGAGGGAGCTTTGGTATCAATCAAATATTTTATATGAAGCAAGCTGTAGGGTGGCGTGCTTTAACAGCTCCTATATCATCCTATAAGTTATTTATAATGGAGTATACGACAAGTTCCTTTATTATCTGGATCATGGGAATAGTAACAGCGGTATGTTATCAAATTATTTTTAATGTGAACTTTTTCAAAGTACCTACCATTACAATTTTAATATTACTCATTGCAAGCTTATTAACAACGCTTCTAGGGATGACGATAGGGTTGTATGTAAGAGAGAAAGACATGGGAGAAAATATCCTTTCTATTATTATTACATTTTCAGCTATACTTAGTGGCAAACTAATGCCTATGTTTGAGTTAGGTAAAATCACAAATTTATCTCCTATTAAGCCTTTAGTGGAACAATTAGAAGACATCATACAAACAGGTCAGCTAATGAATAGGGGTTCTTTTATAGGGTATATAGTAATTATTTTTGTAATTTTATTAGGAATTGTTGTATTGAAGCTTAGAAGGGGGGAGGAGAGTTTATGAATCAAATCTTAAAAATAGCAAAGCATAATATAAGAATGTTTTTTCTAAGGCCTTGGGGAATATTGATTTTATTTGTACCTATACTCCTATCAGTGTTTACACAGTTTCTATTTAATGATGGTCAGGTGATGGCAATAGGAGCCATAGGAATTTATGTAGAAGATACAAGTGATGTGACACAGTTGATAGAAGAAAAGCTTATAGCAGCTCAAGTCAATATTACTCATTACAAGGATAAGGGAAAATTAGAGGACGCAGTTAGATTAAACAACATAGACTTAGGCATAATAATGGCGTATGATAATAGTTATGAAGCTCTGAAAAAGGACTCTATGCCTTATGAGTTTGTACGATTAGAAGAAGATCAAGTAAGTGGTAAGATAGAAACTTTAAAGGAAGTTTTTACGACTCAAGTGAACTATTTTAATCAATTAATTAAAGCATCTCAAAGTGAAGATGGCTTTTATTGCTTATATGAGGAAGTCAAACAAAGTGAACCTAAGATTCATGTTTTAAATGATATAAAGACAATGATGACCATGAAGATTAGCTTTAGTTTCTTTGTAATGATGTTTCTTATTACTGTAGGGATTAGCCTTAGTCCTATGATGCGAGAAAGAGAATACTATGTGTATGAACGTATAGTCGTAGCACCACTGAAGAAGTATCAGTATATCTTAGGGCATGTAGTAGGAGCTTTTATCATTGTATTTACCCAGATTATTATTCAGTTTTGCGGGATGAAATGGATAAAGGTAGATTTTAATCTAGATGGGTTTAAGTTTCTTATTATTGGAGTAGTGCTTTGTATTGTAGGAATTTCGATAAGCTTATTAATCCTTGCTATTAGTAAAAAAAGTATGACTTATTATTTAATTATGGGGATAGGTCTTACACCACTTTGTATGTTGAGTAATCTTTTTTTACCTATAGAATTATTGCCTACATGGATTCAAAATATATCTTATCTTTCACCTATTAGATGGATTGTAAAAGGCTATGAAGATATGGTTTATAATCGACCAATACAAGATATGTTAAGTGGATTAGGCATTGCAGTACTTATTGCAACAGTGCTCATTTTAGTGAGTTTAATATTGACATCAAGTTATCAAGAACAAGAATAGAAGAAAAGAGGACGACCATGGAATGTAGAGAAAAATGTGGAGCATGTTGTATTGCTCCTTCTATTTCATCACCTATACCAGGTATGCCAAAAGGTAAGCCTGCAAATGTTAGATGTATTCAATTAGATGAGGAGAATAGATGTAAGATATTTGGAAGTCCAGATCGACCTAAAGTATGTGGTGGGTTAGAACCAAGTCAAGAAATGTGTAAGACTTGTAATAAGGAAGCTTTAGAGTATTTACAAGAACTAGAGAGGTTAACAAGTCCAGATACATCAAGTAAGGAGGAGTAAGTGTGAGTGCACCGTTCAAAGAATTAGAAGCAAAGTACCATAAGATGTGGCAAGAAGAGAAAAAAAGGTACAATCAAATAGCTAATTTAAGGTTAGTCGTATTAATTTTAGCAGGGTATATGACTTATTTAGTCATCAAAAGTCCTAAGCAACTATTATGGATAATAGGAGCTGGGGCTTCTTTTGCTATCTTTTTTTATTTACTTTATAAACATCAGAAGATAAAAGATCAAATGGATTACTATGAAAGTATGGAGAATGTTAATAAGAAGTATAGTATGAGAATGACCAAGGAGTGGCATGGATTTAGGGATAGAGGCGATGAGTTTGAAATAGATAGCCATCCCTATGCTTTAGATTTAGACATAGTAGGACCACAGTCATTATTTCAAAAGATTAATACAACCCATACTTGGCATGGAAGAAAGCTACTTGCTGAATCTTTACTAGAAAATCATTTTACAGAAGAAATTATAGGGGAAAGGCAAAAGGCTATCAAAGAGTTATTAAATGACTTAGATTTCTGCCAAAAAGTTGAGGGGATTACAAGTAGACGTAAAAAAGGAATTGAAGAGCCTAAAAAACTACTTGAATATGCTACAGATACAGAGAACTTTATAGAAGAAAGATGGCTTAAAGCGCTTATAAAAGGATTGCCTTATCCACTAATAATATTAGTTGTTTTAAGCTTTATAACACCTTATTCTTGGATTAAGACATTAACAACAGTGTTGATTATTGCAACATATGGATTAGTTGTATTTTATATGCCACGTATCTCAAAGGTGAAAGAAATCCTTATGAGTATGCTTTATGATTTGCAAGAGTATGTAGGTATTCTAGATGTAATCAAAGATAAAGAATTTAATAGTTCCTATTTAAAAGAGCAAACAGAATGTTTATTTAAAGATGAACAGAACGCTTTAAATTGCTTAAAAGAATTAGAGCACATTAGTAACTTAGCACATATTACCTATCAGCCTATTGTAGCTATTTTATTAAATGGCTTAATGGTATGGGATTTGCAAGTTATATTGAAAGCAGAAAACTGGCGTAAGAAATATGGAGCAAGTATAGAAAGTTATCTAAAAGCAATTGGAGAGGTGGAAAGCCTTATTAGTTTAAGTGTTATTGGGCACATTGAATCAGATGTACATTTTCCTCTTGTATCTATGGAGGGGCAGTATATTGAGGCCCAAGTGCTAGGCCACCCACTTATTGAACAGCAGGTAAGAGTATGTAACGATGTACAGCTAAGAGATGAAATATTTGTAATCACAGGATCCAATATGTCAGGTAAGACAACCTTTATGAGAACATTAGGTATAAGCTTGATCCTTGCTTATAGCGGTGCACCAGTAGTAGCTAAAAACTTAAAGTGTAGTAAGATGAATCTTGCAACATCAATGCGTATTCGAGATGATCTAAGCCATGGAATCTCTACCTTCTATGCAGAGCTTACACGTATAAAAGAGATTATAGAGGCAGGAAAAGATAAAGGTAAGCAATGCTTCCTTATAGATGAGATCTTTAGAGGAACCAATTCAGGAGATAGGATTATAGGTTCTATAAGTGTTGTAAAGGCACTTAGCAAATATGGAAGTATTGGTGCAATTACAACCCATGATATGGAGCTTTGTAAGTTAGGCGAAGAAAAAGGGGTAAGTAATTATCACTTTGAAGAGCAGTATGGAGAAGATACTATTAAATTTGATTATAAGCTTAGAAAAGGTCACTCTACGACTACAAACGCTAAGTATCTCATGAAGATGGTTGGTATAGAGGTTATTGAATAAAATAAACAGTTTTAAAGATAGCATCTCTAGAGGTTAGACAAAGTATATCTAGCTTTGGAGGTGCTATCTTTATTTAATATAAGAAAGTTCTTAAGAAATCTTAAACTTTATCCGGTATGGACATTAAGAAGTTCGGGGTAATATAGATTTATAAGATAAAGTTAAAAAGGAGCTAGGGAAGATGAGCGATGAAAGAGATAAATTAAATCAGTTATCAGATATTATAGATGTAGAGTTCTTACCAGTATTAGAGGATGAAGATTTTAAACGTGAAAAAACCGGTGGAATGGAGCAAGGTGAAACAGCTGCTGTTGCTGTTCAAAAGATTTCAAGAAACGTGCAAGAGATAGAAATGCCTCAAGTAGAGGAGAAACCAAAACAGCAAGAAGAAGTGAAAATGCATAATGAATCAGCATATAACACTTATACAGAAGATAAGGTTCACACAGAACCAAAGGCCAATACTTATAGTGAACCAAAGGTAAATGTAAATCATAATAATCAAGGTGAAGATCAAGCGGCATATCAAAAGTATACAAATACAAATGAGCAATCATATAAACAACAAGATACAGCAGGACCTAGACAAGATACATCTTACGCATCATATAATTCTGCTAAAAAAGAAGAATTTAAAAAGAAGAAGAAGAAAGTAGGAAGTTCATTATTAAATGGTATTCTACTAGCATGTGCTATTTTATTTGGTTTGCCTATAGCGGTGACATTTGGAGGAGCAGCAATCTTTGTACTAGGAATGGGTATTTTCTTTAGTGTCTTAGCATTAGGAGTGGGGGTGCTTGGGTTAGGAATGGCAGGCTTTACAGCAACAGCAGGAATGGCATCAATGGGTATGCTATGTTTATTTGGTAGCTTGGTTGCTATTGGTGTTGGTGGATTAGGATGCTGTATTATTGCTCTAATCTTTATTGGAATTAAAAATATAATTGTAGGATCAAAACAACGTAGACAGCTTAGAAAAGAAAGAGAGGAGGCATAATCCATGAAAGCCTTAAAATTTTTTGTAGCAGGATGTTTAGTATTAATAGGGATAGGTGTAGTAGGTACAGGCGTTACACTTGGTGAAATGTACAAAACCAATCAAACAGTATATGAAGTAAATGAAAGACAAGAGCTTAAAGCTACAGCGCTTAAGAATTTATATATCAATTCAGATGTACCAGTCCGTATCGTACCAACAGATGGTCAAGCCTATGTAACATTTGAAGCAACAGGCAATGGCGTTATGTTTCCAGAGCCAAAGTTTAAATTAGATGTAACAAGTGAAGGAGATACTTCACGCATCAACTTAAAAGAGATTCAAAACACAGAGATTTTTATATTTACAAATAATGTAAAAGAAGAACTCGTTGTGTACATTCCACAGCAAGATATGGACACTTTAAATGTATCAACAAACTCAACAAATTATGGTAGATATCCTTTTTCATTAAGCTCAACGGCTAATATTAAAAATGTGAATTTGGATGTTTCATCCATCGACCTTTCTTTAAAAGGAAGTTATAATAATATTGATATTGTAGCGAATAATGGATCAGTTGAAATTGTATCTAACACACCAGCCCAAGTTAAATTACAAGGTGGATTTGCAGCACAGCTAAAAGGACAAATTGCATCAGTTGATGTGACAAAAGGTCAATATCATGGTTCAGATGATACACTTACTATTGAAAGCGATTTAGAAGCTAAGCTTAATATTAACAAGAGCTATGGTGACATTGTGGTAGATGGTAAGGTAAGAGAACTTAACTTGAATACAAATAGTAGTAGCTTAGTTGCTAATAGTAGCACACCATATAATGCAACAGTTCATACTTCAGAATATACAGATGTAAATTTAAAAGGAAATCTTCAAAATGTAATAGTTGAGGGGTATAGTGGAGATGTTAAGTTATATCCAACAAATACACCTAAACGTGTAGAAATCCTTGGCGATGAAATAAATGTCCATGCAGTACTTCCAGAAAGTATTACAGGTTTTGAAATTAAAAAACAAATGGATGAAAGTTATTATAGCTATGAAGATGATTATGGCAATACAATAGAAGAAACAAGTGAAGATCGCAATATATTTATAGATTTTGAAGTGAAAAGTGAAAATATTAATAGTGGACTTAAAAGAATCTATTATGGTGATGAAGCTATGAAAATGTTTATTGGTTCTAGATATGGAAATGTCTATATTACTAAATAAAGAGGGATGAAAATGTTTAGGAAATCCAAAAGGGAAAACGGAAAAGAGAAGAAAAAAGAAGAGAAGAAACGAAATAAAAAAGAGGAAAAGCAACGAAATAAAAAACAAGGCCCAAGTAGGATGGAAACATTAGGAGCACAGCTAAGAAGTAAAAGCTGTGCCCTTTGTGCTACTTATAAAAAGAAGGTCCTAGAGAGTATCAGGCTACAAATATTATGGATGGTTTTTATAGCTTTTATACTATCGGGAATAGCGTGTGTTTTTACAACAAATATAGGAAGAGCGCTTGATGTAGGTTACTATACCTATATGGATTACACAGAGGCCAATAAGCAACTTCAGAGTAAGTTAACACAAGCTGTAAGACAAATCAATGATATGGAATATGCTAGTCTAATACAACGCTTAGATTTAGATGAATTATATGAAACCATTATAGCTATTCAAAATGATGATGCTAGTATAAGCTATTTATCACAAGTGTTAGTTGAAATGAAAAGCTTAGAATATGAAGGCAATTATGGACGTTATAATGATGCTATAGAATCAGTTAAAAGTGATATTTATGCTATTTCAGATGAAGAAATACAAAAGGTATATCAACAACTAGCAAGTTTAATTGACAATGATAAATGGACAGAGGAAGAAGTTGTTGCAGTACTTAATACATTTTTTGATCAACAAGACCTAACCGAGAGCCGATTGAAAAAAGAAGCTGTTAAGTATGTTCTAAATCGTCTAGATGCTAATATTAGCTATGCTAGTGATACTAAAACGTTTCTTATAGATAGCAAAGGAAATATTATTTATGGTGATAGCTTTATTAAAAGTATAGATCTTTTAGAAGCAATTAGAAAATCTTCACTTTCAACAGAGGCACAGGGGCAAGAACAAAGAACAAGCCTATATCCTGTTATTATTGAAGGTGAAGTACATTATATTATGAACAATACTACTTTAACAGGGGTAGAGAAGGGATACTATACAGATACAGCAGCTGTATTAGGCTTTTTAGTAGGTGTTGGTGTATTTATTTATATTATCTTGAGAGGAACGAAGTCAAAGATTAAGTACATTGAGTATTTAGGATATTGCTTAGGTGAAATCTCTAAGGGTGACTTAGATTTTGAGGTTGAAAAGCGAGGAGAAGATGAACTGGCTCGCGTTGCTAGTGCTATGACTAAGATGGAGTATGAACTGAAAGAGCAAATGAAAGAGCGTGCTCAATCAGAAAAGACAAAAAGTGAGTTAATTACCAATGTAGCTCATGACTTAAGAACACCTTTAACTTCTGTTATTGGCTATATTGGACTTGTAAAAGAAAATAAAGCACTAGATGAAGAAGAGGGTGCAAAATATTTAGAAATTGCCTATAATAAAGCTGAACGTTTGAAAATTTTAATAGAAGATTTATTTGAGTATACAAAGCTTAGCAATCGCTCTGTTAAACTTAAAAAAGAACAACTTTCTATAGCTACTCTAGTGAGCCAGCTTACAGAAGAATTAATGCCACTTGCAGAAGAGAAATCCATTAACATTACTTATCATCTTGCAGCAAAGGAAACCAATGCATGGGTGGATGTAATGAAGATTACCCGTGTATTTGAAAACCTCATTGAGAACGCTATTAAGTACTCAGAAGAGGGAGGCAGAATTCAGGTTGTTATACAAGAAACAAGAGAATATATTTATGTAACAGTACGTAATACGAGTAATCAGCTTAAACAAGAAGATTTACCTAAACTATTTGATAGATTTTATCGTAGTGATAGCTCTAGAAATAGTACAGCTGGCGGTAGTGGATTAGGCCTAGCTATCGCGAAGAATATAGTAGATATGCATGAAGGCAAGATATGGGCGCAACTTGATCAGGATATGATTAGTTTCAACGTCAAATTACGAAAAGCTGTAGAATGAGGTGATTAAAATGGAAACAGCAAGAATTTTAGTTGTAGATGATGAGAAAGAAATTAGAGATTTAGTAGGAATATATTTACGAAATGAAGGCTATGAAATCATTTTAGCAGGTACAGGTTTAGCTGCACTAAAAGTAATGAAAGAAGTAGAAGTAGATTTAGTTATATTAGATGTAATGATGCCAGAAGTAAATGGTATTGATGCCTGTATGGAGATTCGTCAAACATCTAATGTACCCATTATTATGCTTTCAGCAAAAACAGAAGACATTGATAAAATAATGGGGTTATCAGTAGGGGCGGATGATTATCTTGCAAAACCATTTAATCCTTTAGAGCTTATTGCAAGAGTAAAGGCACAGCTTAGACGTGCAACAAAACTTAATGCTTTTTCTAAAAATAAGGAAAATATTTTAGAAGAAGACGAACTTGCAATGGATTTAGAAGCAGGGAAAGTGTATAAAAATAATGTAGAAGTACCACTCACACCAACAGAGTATGGCATATTGAAGCTGTTATGGGTAAACAAAGGTATTACCTTTAAGACAGAAACAATCTATGAACGTGTATGGGGGCAGCCATATTTTGAAAATACAAATACAGTAATGGTGCATATTAGAAAACTAAGAGAGAAGATAGAAGAAAATCCGAGGGATCCAATGTATGTATTTACTGTTTGGGGAGTAGGATACAAATTTGGTATTGATTAAGCATTACAAATAGAGGGCTGTTGCATATCTGCAACAGCCCTCTATTTATCATCTTTTGAACCACTAATCATCTTTGTAAGTTGAATAAGTGCACTTGGAAGGTGTGTATCTTTTGGATAAGCAAGATAACTACTTTTCCATTCGGGATAGAATTTTTCTTTATACTTTCGTAGTCCTTTGAAACTATATATTTTATTGCCATAGTGATAAATGTATTTAGCAACCTTTTCTTTAGTAGTAGAAAATTGATTCATACCTACATTAGAAAGGGGGGCTTTTCCTAAGATGAAATAGTCATATTGTTCACTAATAGCCCATTCTATAAGTCCGATAAAGAGTGCATCCATAGCTCCATTAGGTGGATTAGGAATAAGACGCATTAAATCTAATGAAATAGTATGCTTATTATACATAGGCATAATGGTTGCAAAGCCTACAATCTCATCTTCTACCTTAATAATACCTACAGGAGCAAGATTGATATAGTCTTCGTCAAAGGCACCGAGAGAGAATTCTTTTTCAGAACGACCATCTAACCAAAGTTCTGAAATATGATGAAGCTTAGTCATAAGTTCAGGCTCTAATGGTGTATTTAAAAGCTCAAAAGTGAGTTCTCCACGATTCATTTTGTTTTTAATAGTACGAAGGGGTGCACCTTTTTTACCTGCCAGTGTAAACTCTTTTAAATCAACAACAGCTTCTTCACCAAGTTTGAGGAACTTAAAGCCATTTTCGTGATAAATAGGGAGTTTATCTTCAGTAATTTCGTAAAAGATAGGAATCATATCATACTGATCTGCAAATTGTCTAAAGTTATTGATGGCTTCTTTAAAAAGCTTAGGATTTCCAATAGGATCGCCTAATACCATTAATTTATCTTTATAAGGACGATAAGCAATGAGTACTTGTTTATCTAGTGTATAGAAGAAACACTTATCTTTTAGGAATAGGAGATGAGTCATAGCATTACCTTCATATTGAGTAAGAAAGCTTTTAAGTTCTTCTAGGTCTTCATCTGTAGGATAGATAAAATCCGTGCGTTTGATAGAAAGAGCATTTAACAAGCATGCACTCACTAGCATGAATAAAAGGAAGATAACCGTATCTACAATGTGGAATGTTGAGATAGACTTAAATACTAAAGAAGGATTAAATTGGGTAAAGTAGTTATAGATTAAGACATACAATAAGCTGATAGTAGTTGTACATACAAAGTAAAACGATACCTTTTTCCATTGAAGAGTAGAACCCTTTCTATAGAATACTTGTTTTGCTGGAGCAAGTAGAAAAGCAATGAGTATTAATAAGCATGCAACTTCTATATTTAATCCTTTTAGTAGAGCTAATAGACTTCCTGTCACTAAAGTAAATAAAGTAATGCTGTAGGAAAAGCTTACTTTATCCCAAATACCTTTAGAAAGAATAAGTAGTATCAAACCTGCACCCATTGTACTTATTCGAAATGCATTTACAGATTCAAAGGAAAAGACCTGATGAATAAGTGAAAGGCGCATGGTTTCTTCTGGTAATGAGGCAGAGATAATAAGCAAAATACCAGAAAAGAAAATAAGGGATGCAAAAGATTTTACACTGAGTAGATTGACCAGTTGTTTTTGACCTTTATTAAGCTTTGATTTTTGATTCTCACTTGGGCCTAGTGCAAGGATAAATAGTGTAAGTATCCAAGGAATAAGAGAATAGAAAATTCTAAAGGTAATAAGAACGAGTACTAAATCATCAGGGCTATATCCTAGAGCATGTAATAAAATGAAGCTTACTAATTCAAAGATTCCTAATCCATAAGGTACTAAACTAATAGTAGAGATAAAAATAGAAAAACCAAATACAAGTAATACTTGTAAGAGATCAAAAGGAACCTCAAACAATTTAAAGATTAGGCAAAAGAATAACCCTGTTATTGTCCATCTTAGTGTCACACTGAACATAAGCTTTGCACGAGTTAAGAAGTTCAGGCGGAATGTAATAGGAAGTGCACCATCTGTGTTAAAGAGCAACATATTTTTAAGCGAATCTAAGAAGAGAGCTTTTTGAGAATCGACTCCTTCACTACAATAGAGATGATAGCGTAAACTTCCTTTTCTGCGGTCATCATATTCTGCAAAGTTTATGGCTGCAGAAGCTATCCAGGAAATCTTAAAGATATCTAAGTCTTTTAGGTTAAGTTTAAAAGCATGACATACAATAAGGTCATAGAGGGTAGTAAGGGATACCACCATAAGTCCTCCTATAAATAAGAGGCACATATGTAAGAAAGGTGCATGTCTTAAAGTATCTAGGACAAGAGATAAATGTACAGAAGTTAAAGGTTTATAAATGAATAAAAAACCTATACAAAATAAGATAAGCCATATACCATATTTGACTAGGTTGAATTTGTTTTTAAACACAGCTATTCCTCCAATGGATTTAATAAATCTAGTTTAACCGTTCTTATTATAAACTATTAAAAGAAGTTTGTAGAGTGCAGTATTATTCATAGTTAGAAAAATTCAGCATAAAAATAGAGTAGAACCATCCATATTAGTGTAAATTCTTAGGAGGGATAAATATGGATTTAATGGTATTAGCACCTATTGGTGCAGCATTAGCACTCATTTTTGCACTTTACAAAGGAATAAAAATTTCTAAGATGGAAGAGGGTACGCAAGAAGTCAAAGATATTGCAAAAAAAATACGAATAGGTGCTAATGCATACCTAAGGAGGCAATACAAAGGTGTTGGCTTATTTTTTATTGCAATGTTTATTTTATTATTTGTGTTAGGGTGTATGGGGTATGTTTCAATTTTTGTACCATTTGCTTTTATTACAGGTGGTGTATTTTCAGGATTAAGTGGCTTTATAGGAATGAAGATTGCTACACTAGCTAATAGTAGAACAACAACAGCTTGCACAAAAAGTCTAAATAAAGGGCTTAAGGTGGCCTTTTCAAGTGGTGCAGTAATGGGATTTGTGGTAGTAGGCTTTGGGCTTTTAGATTTGAGCATTTGGTATTATATATTGGATTGGTACTATAGGGCACTGCCAGTAGCAGAAAGAGTTGTAAATATTACATCTACAATGCTTACTTTTGGAATGGGTGCTTCTACTATGGCGTTGTTTGCTAGAGTGGGTGGAGGCATATTTACAAAAGCAGCGGATGTAGGTGCCGATTTGGTTGGGAAAGTAGAAGCAGGTATACCAGAAGATGATCCACGTAATCCAGCTGTTATAGCAGATAATGTAGGGGATAATGTAGGGGACGTAGCTGGAATGGGTGCAGATTTATATGAATCCTATGTAGGTGCAGTATTATCTTCTTGTGTATTAGCTGTTTCAGCAGGTTTATCATTAAGTGGTGTTATGATCCCTTTAGTTGTAGCAGCAACAGGTGTTATTGCATCTATTATAGGTAGTTTCTTTGTAAAGACAGGAGAGGAAGTATCTCAAAAGAAACTTTTAAGTGCATTAAGACGTGGGGTATATATTGCAGCAGCTTTGATTGTAGGTGTATCTTATTTTATTGTGACAGGTGTATTAGGAAATGAGTATATAGGTATCTATTTTTCAATTATTAGTGGTCTTGTAGCAGGAATAGGAATTGGTTTCTTTGCGGAGTATTATACAAATTCTAGTTATAAACCTACTAAACATATTGCAGAATCTTCAACAACAGGTTCTGCCACAGTTATTATTACAGGTCTATCAGTAGGTATGCTTTCTACAGCAGTGCCAGTTATTATAGTAGGTATTTCTGTTATCGTAAGTTTTATATTATCAGGTGGTATGGAGAACTTTAATCTTGGTTTATATGGAATTGCAATTTCAGCAGTAGGTATGCTCTCAACATTAGGTATTACATTAGCAACAGATGCATATGGACCGGTAGCAGATAATGCAGGTGGTATAGCAGAGATGGCAGGACTTGACCCAGAAGTACGTAAACGTACAGATGCTCTAGATTCATTAGGCAATACAACAGCAGCTACAGGTAAAGGTTTTGCAATTGGCTCAGCAGCATTAACTGCTTTAGCTTTTATTGCAGCGTATAAAGATTCTATTGAGTTGTTAGTACAGAAGAATAATATAGATTTTGCTTTTAATTTGTCTCTTCTTAATCCACAAGTATTGATTGGGTTGTTTATAGGAGGAATGGCTACTTTTGTATTTGCTGCTTTTACCATGAATGCAGTAGGGAATGCAGCAAGTAAAATTGTATTAGAAGTTAGAAGGCAATTTAAAGAGATTACAGGGCTTATGGAAGGGAAAGCAGAGCCTGATTATGCATCTTGTGTAGATATTTGTACAAAGGCAGCACAAAAAGAACTTATTAAAGTGGCTTTGATAGGTATAGGTACACCTTTAGTAGTAGGTTTATTACTAGGTCCTAATGGGGTAGCAGGCCTTTTGGCAGGCGCCACAACAACAGGATTTATTTTAGCAGTTATGATGGCTAATTCAGGTGGTGCTTGGGATAATGCGAAGAAGTATATAGAAGAAGGTAACTTTGGTGGTAAAGGTTCTGATAGCCATAAAGCAGCTGTAGTTGGAGATACAGTAGGTGATCCGTTTAAAGATACAGCTGGGCCAGCTATTAATATTATTATTAAGCTTATGGCGATGGTATCTATTGTATTTGGAATGTTTATTTTAACGTGGCATATTTTTTAAATAGAGAGGGGCTACTACATTTATGTAGTAGCCTCTTCTTATAGATTTGGATATTTAAAGAATGAAGGGATTCAAATCATAAACATATTAAAAAATTTAATGGTGGAGGAAAGAGAAAATTTTTAATAGATAAAAATTACATGTTGAAAAGTAATGTATTTGTATAGTAATGTATAACAGTGAGTAAATTTACATAATAGAAGGAGACTAGATATGACAAAGGAGCCTAAAAAAGGTAATGCCCTTGCCCTTTTGCCAATAGGAATTTTCTTAATACTATTTCTTGGAACTGGGATAGCAACACAAGATTTTTATAGAATGCCAGTACTTGTGGCATTTTTAATTGCAGCAACTGTAGCACTTCTTTTAAATCCAAAAGAGAAGATGCAAACAAAACTTGAGATTTTCTGTAAAGGTGCTGGAGAGAGCAACATTATTTTAATGTGTATGATCTTCTTATTAGCAGGTGCATTTAGTAATGTAGCCAAGTCTATGGGGGCAGTTGAATCTACTGTACAACTTAGCTTATCTATTTTACCAACACATTTATTAGTTGCAGGATTATTTATTATTGCTTGTTTCATTTCTATTTCAATGGGAACATCAGTAGGAACGATTACAGCTCTTACACCGATAGGTCTTGGGATTGCACAAGAAACAGGTATGCCAATAGCCTTAGTTATTGGGGCTATTATTGGTGGAGGTATGTTTGGGGACAACCTTTCTATGATTTCGGATACAACAATTGCCGCTGTTAGAACACAAGGATGTGAGCTTAAAGATAAGTTCAAAACAAACTTTTTAATTGTATTACCAGCAGCTATTATTACGATTATTATATTGACCATTTTAACAAGTAAATACCAAGGTAGTATGAAAGGTGTTTACACTTACAGCTTTATTCAGGTAGTACCATATATTGCAGTACTTGTAGGGGCACTTGTAGGTGTTAACGTATTTGTATTACTAGCGGGAGGGACTGTTTTTGCAGGTCTTATAGGAATGTTTAATGGTTCATTTGATTTCTTTGGCTTTATGCAAGCGGCTGGAGATGGAATGATGGGTATGGAAGACTTAGCAATGCTTTCTATTGTTATTGGAGGAACATTAGCTCTTATTAAACATAATGGTGGTATTGACTTCTTGCTTAATAGCATTAAAAAGTGTATTAGAAGTAAAAAAGGTGCAGAGTTTGGTATTGCAGCTTTAGTCAGCGTAGTAGATCTTTGTACAGCTAATAATACCATTGCTATTGTAATGGCGGGACCACTTGCGAAAGACATTGCAGAGGAATATGATATTGATCCAAGACGTACAGCAAGTCTTTTAGATATTTTCTCATCTTGTTGGCAAGGGATGATTCCATATGGTGCACAAATCTTAGCAGCGGCAGGTCTTGCAGCTGTTTCACCAATGGAACTTTTACCTTATATTTATTATCCAATGCTTATGGGAATTTGTGGTCTATTAGCCATTGCATTTGGTTTTCCTAACTTTAAAAGAAAATAGAATAAAACTTGTGTAGTCATCCATACTAATATTGAGGTGATTGGTATGAACGATAATACACAAAACAATAGTGTAAACGAGCCACATGATAATCAAATTATTAATGGTCAAGTTGTAGAAGGGCATCCACATAGTATGGAAGCAGCTACAGAGAGTAATACAGAGTTCTTAGCACAAAATACAAATCGTATTGTTTCAGAAGGTGGAGCTGGTGCACAAAGCATTACTAAACTTTTAAAACAAGGTGGAGATGTAGTAGGTTATGTACTCTCAGATGGTAGCCATGTTTCTTGTGAACAAGCTATTCAAATGGCAATGAACAATCAGCTTCAACATGTAGGGGTATCTACTTCTAAAGCTGGTACACCTTATTTACGTTCATTAGCAGATGGAGATGAATCTAATAATCTAGGTAACCTTCCATCAGAAACAGTATAAGGAAAATTTTATAGGTATAAACAAAAAGAAGATTAAGCCAAGCTTAATCTTCTTTTTGTTCATCTGATATTTCTTCAGCTATCTCATTAGATAAGATAACTCTTAATTTATTAATACGATTGTTCATCGTTTCTTCGACTTTAAAAGTAATACCTTCAAAAGTAACAACTTCTCCCTCATCAGGGAAACGATCTAGAAGTCCAATGATAAAACCACCAATAGAATCAAATTCATTAGATAAGATGTTGAGGTTAAGTTCATCATTAAAATCACTAATTCTAAAAGAACCATCTACAAGATATTCTTTATCATCAACTTTTACAAAACTATCTTCAGTCATGTCGTACTCATCATCAATATCTCCAACGATCTCTTCAATTAAGTCTTCAAGCGTTACAATACCAGAAGTACCGCCATACTCATCTACAACAATTGCCATACCAATTTTTTTAGAACGCATTTCTTTAAAGAGTTCATCAATACGTTTAAATTCATGAACGAAATATACGTCTCTTAAAAAATCAGCCATAACAAATTCATCAGGACTAAATTGTTTTAATAAGAGGTCTTTCATATAAATAACACCAATAATGTTATCGTGAGATTCTTGATAAACAGGCATACGTGAAAATTGTTCTTGTTTATATAAATCGATAATCTCCTCATATGTAGCATTTGCGTCAACAGCTATCATATCAGTTCTGGGAATCATAACATCTTTTGTATAAGAATCACCAAAACCAAATACGTTGTAAATCATTTCTTTTTCTTCCTGTTCAAGGACGCCTTCCTCATGACTTACTGTAACAATGGTTTTTAGTTCATCTGTTGTAATGAAAGGCTTACTCGTATCGATTTTACCACCAAATATCCTAATGATAAGATTGGAGATAAACATAAGGACTTTAACAATAGGATTAAAGATTGTCACAAGAATAGAAATAGGTCTTGCTACAAAGCATGCTACTTCATGTGTCTTTTGCGTTGATAAAGACTTTGGCGTAATCTCACCGAAGATGAGGACTAAGATAGTCATAACACCAGTAGCAATACCAGCACCAGCACTTTGGAATAAATCTGTTGCAATAACAGTTGCTAAAGAAGAAGCACCAATGTTGACGATATTATTTCCTACAAGGATAGCACCTAATAATTTGTTAGGGTCTTCTACGAGTTTGCTTACAATTTTTGAATTTTTAATGTTTTGATCCACCATATGACGAGCATCGATTTTACTAATAGCCATAAGGGCAGTCTCAGATGCTGAGAAAAAGGCTGATCCTACTAGTAAAATGACAAGAACTACAAGTTGTACCAACAGTACCGAATCCAATTTTAAATCACTCTCCTAAATCAATAAAAAATAATGTGTAAATTTTGCTTACCTACCTATTCTAGTTGAAAAAGATGAATTATTTATAAAAGTTAGCAAAATTTAATAGACACATTATAAGATAAATTATGGTATTTTGCAACTAAGATGCCCCGTTGTTAATCTGCTAATAATATACACCAAAATGAAAGTTCTTATGCTAATTTAAACAGTTAAAGCAAGAGAAACATTTAACCGACATATATAGTAGACAAAGTTGAGGTGAAAAAATGATTGATGGAGTAAAAGCAAGACAAACGCAAGCTTATACAGGAGATGATCTATTTCAGTATCAGGCGCCTAAATGTATGCGCATGCCAAAAGATAAAAGTTTAGAAACTTTATTTGAACACAGTGATAATCAGGAAGAGATTTACCCATCTTATAGTAATAAGCAGGAAACTATAAATGAAGCTGTTTTATCTGAAGAAGAAAAAGAAATGCTTTTAAATTTAAATGAAGAAGAGCTAGCATTACTTCAAGAAAAAGGATATGAAGTAGAAGTGTTAGACTATGAGACTATTTACAAAGCATTAATAAATATAAAAAATGAAGATACAAATCAAAGTATTACTTCAAAAGAGGCTGAAACAGTAAATAATAAAATTAAACGTCTTAAAGAACATACAGATAGTATGTACACTTATGCAATGCAATCTGAAGGTACACTTACAATTAATGATTTATATAAAGGAAGTTTTACAGGATCAAGTGCTATTAATCCTATTACATATACAAAACAAGATATACAAAATGTATTAAATCTAAATGGGATTGAACTAAATACAGGTAATGAATGGGCGGCAGATAAGTTATTGAACTTAGGAATGGAGGTTTCTAAGGGGGATGTACTTAAAATTCAAAATATCCAAGCGGCAGTAGATGGTTTAGAGAGTTTTGAAGAGGGGCAACAAGAACTAGAGGAATTACAACAAAGAAGAGAAGAAGATGCGCTGATACAAGGCGAAAAACTTCTTTATGATAAGCACTCTATAGAAGCCATTCAAAAGGATTTAGCAGAAGTTGATGATAGAACCATACAAGAGGTTATCAAAGATGGTGAATTACCAAACATACAGAATTTAAGAGAAAAGCTCTTTAAGAATACAGAACAGATTACTAGCCAGAAGAAGCAAGCAGATTTAGACCAAGATTCAGACCAAGAACCAGCTCAAGATATAGGCGAAATCAAAAAGCAAATCAATGAAATTCGTGCAAGGTTAAATACAGAATCAGCACAGAGATTAAGTAGTAAAATGCCTCTTGAAAGTAGTGAACTTGCAAAAGTAGCAGAGGGACTAAGACAAGTAGATGTAGAAATTCAAGAAGAAGCTTTAGTTCAAGCTGATGTAGAACCTACAGATGAGAATAAACAAATACTTCAACAAGTAATGGATGTAACTCAGAAAATAAACCAACATAAAGAATTTGCAACAACTACTCAAATGCCAAGTTCAGAAGTGGAAACATTAGAGCAAATTCATGGAGCAATTAATTCCTATGAGGTACATTTTAGTGAGGCGGAAGTACGATTTGGTGAAAGCATTAAATCTGTAGAAATGCAGATTGAAAACTTCTTAGAAGTGCATAATCTACCAACAGATACATTAACAGTAGAAAGTGCAAAAGCCTTAATTCAAAATGAAATGGATTTGACAGTAGAAAACTTAGAAGCAGCTAAGCAGGCACTGAGTCAGATTAATGATTTCTTAGAAGTAATGAATCCGTATATGGCAGCTAAGCTTATTAAAGAAGGCATAAATCCTTACCATTGTTCAGTACCTAATGTTTTAGAGTGGAGTAAGCAAACAGAGCTTAAGCAAACTAAAGAAACAGTTGCAAGGGCCATTGTATCTTTGGAGGAAAAAGGACTGGTTAATGAGGAGCAAAAACAAAGTTTAATAGGTCTTTATAAGATATTAAATGGAGTAGTAGAAAATAAAGAGCAAGTAGCTGGGTATTTATTTAAGAATCAACTTCCATTAACAGTAGAGCAACTTCAAGAGGCTGTTCGTTATTCAGGCAAAAAGTCTCATATTGAGGCGAATATAGATGATAACTTCGGAGAACTGGAATCTTTACAATATGATAGTAAAACGGCTAAGACCTTAATTAATGAAGCAAATGAAGAGTTAAAGAAACTTCTAGAGGCAGTTAAAGTAGCAGAGTCTATGCCGATGCAGTTAGAGCGTTCAGGAGTAGATGAGCTAGAAGTACTAAAGAGTATGTTAATGCCCTTTGTTAAGGCTACAGTGAAAAAGGAACTTGGTAAGTTTGATGGAGTGAATACTTTACCATCTAGTTTATTAGAAAAAGTAGATGCGATTAAAGGAACTTCTAAAGAGGTACTAGAAGTGATGAAAGAACATAAAATACCTCTTACAATTTCTAATATTTATTGGGTAGATCAAATGAGCAAAGACCCAGAACTTTATAATAAAATGTTAAAAGAAACAGGGATGGATAACGTTCTAAAAGACAAGGATTTCCCGGAGAAGATGGAAGAACTTGAGAAAGTCGTTGAAGAATTAAGAGAGGAAAGCCATTACCATAAAGAAATGAGTATGGAGCAAGGGGATATCCTTAATTACAAAAACTATAAACAACTAGAAGAGATGTTAGATGTACAAAAACAGCTTATGGATAAAGAAGGCTTTTATCAAGTTCCATATTGCATAAATGGTGAAACAAAGTTAGTTCAGTTCTATGTTAAAGAAGAAAGTAAAGCTAAGCAGATGGATAAAGAAGGACTAACAGGTATTATGCGCTATGAGACGAAGGAATTAGGTACAATTACAACTTACTTTACAATTAAAGGTGAGCATATTGGTTATGAAATGCGTACAGAGTCTCAGCAAGCAGCCAAGGCGTTAGAGAAAGAAAGGCAACAATTACAGCAATTATTAGGTCAATTAGGATATCAAGTAACACATGAGCAGTACAAAGAAGATACAGCTAAGGCAGAACCAATAGCAACTCAAGTTCTTAAAGGAGAAAGTGAATTTGAAGTCATCATCTAATAAAAATCAATCAACCAATCAAAAGGAAGATAATAAAAAGGATTTATTAAATATTGTAAAGAGCTTTGTGGATTACTTTGAAGCAATAGATAAAGCTCAAGGTACGAAAGTCCATGGACAAGAAGGAGAAGCATAATGGTTACAACGGCATATATTGCAGGAGCTACGGATGCTCAGTTGATTTGTGTAACATATGAGTTATTTTTAGAAGCAATAAGAGAAGCTTTAAAGGTTGAAGGACAAGTAAGAAAACCTCATATAAATAGAGCGAGAGAGGTATTGCTTGTACTAAGTGAAAACTTAAATTTAGAAGTAGATGTAGCACGTAATCTAATGAGTCTTTATATTTACATACAGGATATTCTAATTAACCATTATAAAGATGAAAGTAAGCTTGAAGAAAGTTATAAACTTATTGAAGTTATTTATGAAGGGTATAAAGAAATAGCGGAGAATGGTCGACATCAAGTACAGACGATGCAAAATACTCAAGCAGTATATGCGGGAATGACTTATGGAAAAGACGATTTAAATGAAATGATCATAGAATCACCTAATAGAGGTTATCAGGTATAAGAAGTATAAAGGAATATTACATATAGGATAGGAATGTAAGGCACCTTTATATATTGGATATAAGTAAGAGCTTTATAAAAGATAATCTATAGAAAACAAAATATATAAGGTTAAGGGACGTGAATAGATGAAAATTAATTATAATATACCAGCGCTTAGAACACTTAACTCACTAAGCAAAGCTAATGATAAAGCAGCTACTACTATGCAAAGACTTTCTTCAGGACTTCGTATCAATAGATCAGCAGATGATGCAGCAGGTTTAGCGATTGCAAACAAAATGGATGCACAGATTAAAGGGTTACAACAAGCTAATCGTAATACAATGGACGGTGTATCGCTTGTACAAACAGCAGAAGGAACATTAAATGAAGTCCATTCAATGTTACAACGTATGAGAGAGCTAAGCGTACAGGCATCTAATGGAAGTTATTCAGAAGGTGACCTAACACAAATTCAACAAGAGATTGATCAATTACTTTCTGAGATTAATCGTATTTCTGAGGATACTGAGTTTAACACAAAATCCCTTTTAAAAGGGGAAACGTTAAAAGAAACAGGCTTTACTTTTGTTGATATGACAGGAGGAGTAGATGGAACTCCAGGTACTGAAGCAACAGGGTCTATTACAATTCCTTCACCTCTTACAGAAGAAGAAGCAAAAAAACTATTAGGTTCAGGTTTTACAATTGATGGGCAGGTTGTAGAGTTTTATGATTCTACTAATGGGACTTATAATGGTTCTGGTGTAGGGGTAGATTTAAAAGAGATTTTATCTACAACTATTGCAGATGATATAGATAGAAGTAATAAACTTACAGAAAATCTCCAGAAATCTCTTGATGGTAAATTAGAAAATGTAACAATGACTGTAGATACTACAGATACAAATAAATTGGTCATAATAGCTAATGAGCCAGGTGCACAAGGGAACTTTATCAAAACTGAAGATCAAGGTATTGTAGATCAAAAGATAACCCTTCAAATTGGATCTAATAAACAACAAGTTATGGTTGTTTCAATAGGGAGTATGAGTGCAGATAAGCTAGGCCTAGTAGGGAAACCTGGGCAAGATGGTTTTGCAGATACAGCAACTGTTACTAATGGGAAAGATAAAGCACCAACACAAGCTGCAATTAGTGTAGGAAATTCAGAAGATGCAGGTAAAGCGATTACAAAAATAGATCAAGCTATCGAAATGGTATCTTCACAAAGAGCAGCATTAGGTGCTGTACAAAATAGATTAGAGCATACAACAAGCAATTTAGGTGTAAGCGAAGAGAATATGACATCTTCACTATCTCGTATACAAGATGCGGATATGGCTTATGAAATGGCACAATATACACAACAGAATGTTCTTTCACAAGCAGCTACTGCAATGCTTGCTCAAGCAAATCAAAGACCACAACAAGTTATGCAACTTCTTCAAAGATAGGTTGAATAGTTTTCTTAGGCTTAGGCCATACTCCTCAAAAAAGGAGGGAAAACAATGACAAAAAAAGAGCAAAAACGAATAGCACAAGAAAGAGAAGAAGAAAGGCAAGCCTTAGCGGATGAGATTACATCTCTCCATGAAGAAATGGCAGCTACTCTTAATAATTTTTCAGATACAATAGAGCCAGATTTACTAGAATATTACACATACTATTATAAGGCAAGCCAAATCAAGCATAGTTATCTACTTAGGAAATTAAAAAAGGTTTATTATGAAATCGAAGAAAGTAGGAATGTAATGTAAAGGATGTCCATATCTATATATTATAGACAGATGATAGTCATCAGATCAGAGTATATAGAGGTGGAAGGCATGCAAGGAATACATCCCATTATTTTGATGAGTTTGGTAGGATGTGCAGTATTATTAGTGGGAATTATTTTTGACCAATATGTTGCAAAATGGATCAAAAATGGGTTGCTAGGAGTATGCTGCATTTATGTATGTGATTTATTTATGCCAGTGATGTGGCAAGTAGGCATTACATGGATTAGCATTATTGTTACTGCATTATTAGGTATTCCAGGAGTAATTATAATGTATCTAATCAATATTATTAAAAACTTTTAAAGAAAAACAGGAGTTGATCTAACAACTCCTGTTTATTTTTTTGCTCATAGCATGTCTATCTAAAAAGAACGCCAAAGAATCATGAAATAGATTTTCTGTTTCCTTTGAATTTTTGGCAAGATAGTTCATCCAATCATTATTAAATTTAATTTTACGTTTATCTTGGAAGATAACATATGGGGTACTAGTATTTTCTTGACTAAGGTCACCTATAGTTACAAAACGTTTGTTATAAGAAACTTTTTTTAATTTTTGTTCAAAGAGGGGAGCAATAAATTCGAAACAGGCCTCTTCGGATACTTCATCAAGAAGTTCTAGAATTTCTTTGTCTTTAATAGTAGGGAAGAAATCCCTTAAATTTTCAGGTGTAGCATCATCAGAAACATTATATTGAGTAGAAATAAGTTCGATTACACGATGTAATTTATCTAAACGGCCAAAAGTAATTTCTTTTTTTACAACAAGTTCCCAAGCATTTAAAACCATCTCAAAACCTAAATTTTCTAAAGTAGATTCTGAAGTTTTGGAAGATGCCATTGAGAGTAAACTTTTGTACCAAAATAGCTTATAGCTATTTGTAATGTATTTATAACTCAATAGATTTTCAAGTGTGGTAAAGTGAGTTGATGTTTTTTTGAATTTTGCCATAGCGGTCTCCTTTATCATTGGGTCTTAAAGTATGTAAATATAGTATAACCGAATTCTTCGATTTGGAAAGAGAGATAAGTAAATTATTGATAATGTATAAAGGATCAAACAATGATGAAAAGAAGAATAAAGTAAGAGTAAAAAGAAATATAAAGGATAATGAAAAGAATAGTTTAAAAATAGAGATAATTATATGTGTAGTGGTGTAGATTAGTTCAAATGTACCAATATATTATTAACTATATAAATTATATTGTATACAATACACATTATATTTGATATAAATTTATAAAAATGATAAAATTGTCTTATAATTTAATCTCATAAATTATAATTCATAATAGCAATGCAAGGAGGAATCGATGCATGAACAACGTGGTTGAAATTCGTTGGCACGGCCGTGGTGGTCAAGGGGCAAAAACTGCTTCTTTATTATTAGCTGAAGCTGCATTTGATACAGGAAAGTATATTCAAGGTTTTCCAGAATACGGCCCAGAACGTATGGGTGCACCTATTACTGCATATAACCGTATCAGCGATGAAAGAGTAACAATTCACTCAAATATTTATGACCCAGATTATGTTATTGTTGTAGACGAAACTTTACTTGATGTAGTTGATGTAACAGCAGGACTGAAAAAAGAAGGGGCTATTCTTGTTAACTCAGAAAAAACTCCTGAAGAATTAGCACCTAAATTAAAGGGATATGAAGGCCGCGTATGTACGATTGATGCACGCAAAATCTCAATGGAAACTTTAGGGAAATACTTCCCTAATACACCAATGCTTGGAGCAATTATAAAGATTGCTAAAATTATGGATGAAGATACTTTTATTAGTTCAATGGAGAAATCATTCAAACATAAGTTTGCTAGTAAGCCACAAGTTATCGAACCTAATATGGCTGCTGTAAAAAGAGCTTTAGAGGAGGTAAGAGGGTAATGACAGATAAAGATAAATGTATTATTGAACCATTTACACCTTGGCAAGAAACGACTAAAGGTGGTGTTGTAACATGTTCAGGAAATGCTCATTACTATGAAACTGGTGGTTGGAGAGCAGATAAACCTGAGTGGGATGCAGAAAAATGCAAACAATGCTTAATGTGTTTCCCAGTTTGTCCAGATAGTTCTATTATGACCCAGGACAAAAAAATGATTGGTATTGACTATGACCACTGTAAAGGTTGCGGTGTATGTGCAAATGTTTGCCCATTTAAAGCAATCGATATGGTAAGAGCATAAGAGGGAGGAAAAAGTTATGGCAATTCGTGAGAAATTATCTGGTAACGAAGCCGTTGCCGTTGCAATGCGACAAATCAATCCAGGAGTTGTAGCAGCATTCCCTATTACACCTTCGACAGAAGTACCTCAATACTTCTCAAGCTTTGTAAATAATGGACAGGTAGATACAGAGTTTGTGCCTGTTGAATCAGAGCATTCAGCAATGTCAGCTTGTATCGGTGCAAGTGCTGCTGGTGTACGTGCGATGACAGCGACTTCTGCAAATGGTTTAGCACTTATGTGGGAGATGCTTTATATTGCAGCATCAAGTAGACTGCCAATCGTAATGGCAACAGTTAACCGTGCACTTTCAGGTCCAATTAACATACATAATGATCATGCAGATTCTATGGGAGCTCGTGATTCTGGATGGATTCAAATCTATGGAGAAAATAATCAAGAAGCATATGATAATGAACTTATGGCAGTTAGAATTGGAGAGCATCCAGACGTTCTTCTTCCTGTTATGAACTGTTATGATGGCTTTATTACATCACATGCTATTGAAAATATTGATCTTATTGAAGATGATGTAGTTAGAAACTTTGTTGGTACTTATAGACCAGAAAACTACCTTCTTAATCCAAAACAAGCTATTGCAGTAGGACCTCTTGACCTTCCAAACTATTATTTTGAACATAAACGTAATCAAGCAGAAGGCATGAGAAAAGCAAAACAAGTTATTTTAGATGTATCTGCAGAATTTGAAAAATTAACAGGCCGTTCATATGGCTTATTTGAAGAATATATGATGGATGATGCTGAAAAAGCAATTGTTATCATTGGCTCAACTGCCGGTACAGCAAAAGCAGTAGTAAATGAATTACGTGCAAAAGGTGAAAAAGTAGGTTTAATCAAAGTAAGAGTATTCCGTCCATTTCCAGCAGAAGAAATGGCAGCTTCTTTAGCTAAATGTAAAGCAGTTGCAGTGCTTGATAAATGTGATGGATTCACAGGTAAAGGTGCACCACTCTTTAATGAAGTATGTACAGCAATGTACTTTGATGAAACAAGACCACTTGCTGTAAACTATATTTATGGTTTAGGTGGACGTGATGTACGTGTTGATGATATCGAAAAAGTATACAATGATCTTACAGAAATTGTAGCTTGCGGCAAAGTTAACGATCCATATCGTTACTTAGGCGTAGTAGATGCAGAACGTTAAGGAGGGGAAACCGATGGCATACAATTTAAAAGAAACAAGCCTTAAACCAGAAAGATTAACTGGTGGACATCGTATGTGTGCTGGTTGTGGTGCACCAGTTGTAGCACGTACCGTACTTCGTGCATTAAAACCAGAGGATAAAGCAGTTATTACATCTGCAACAGGATGTTTAGAAGTTTCTACATTTATTTACCCTTATACAGCTTGGCAAGATTCTTTCATCCATTCAGCTTTTGAAAACTCTGCAGTAACTTGTGCAGGGGCGGAAGCAGCCTATGTAAACATGAAAAAAACAGGTCAATTAGATGATACGTATAAGTTTATTGCATTTGGTGGAGATGGTGGTACATATGATATCGGTATCCAATCCCTTTCAGGAGCAATGGAAAGAGGTCATGACATGGTTTATGTATGTTATGATAATGGAGCTTATATGAATACTGGTATCCAACGTTCTTCTGCAACACCTAAATATGCAGATACAACCACTTCACCAGCAGGTAAAGTGGTACCAGGAAAACAACAATACAGAAAAGACCTTACAGCAGTAATGGTAGCGCATAATCTTCCATATGTAGCTCAAACAGCTCCAATTGGAAACTTCAAAGATCTTTATGAAAAATCAGAGAAAGCTATCTATACAGAAGGGCCAGCATTTTTAAATGTACTTGCTCCATGTCCTCGTGGATGGCGTTATGATACACCTAAACTTATTGAAATGGCACAATTAGCAGTAGATACATGCTTCTGGCCACTTTTCGAAGTAGAAAATGGTGTATATAAATTAACTTATAAACCTAAAAATAAACGTCCAATTTCTGATTGGTTAGAAGCTCAAGGACGCTTCCGTCACATTACAAAAGACCCAGAAAAAGTGGCAGAACTTCAAGCAGAAGTTGATAAGAGATGGGAACATCTTCTTGCATTATGTGGAGAAAAATAAAATAACAAAATAAAAGGATGAGGTTTTAACAAAACCTCATCCTTTTATTTTAAAAAAGAGATATTAACAATAGTAACAAGGGGATGTGTATAAGTGGATATATTTATCAACAAACTGTGAATAATATCTGTTAACTGTTAATTGTACAAAAGAAATATATTGACCTTAATACAAGTAAATTAAGAGAAAATGTTGACATGTATATAAATAGATGATATAATTTTTTGTGGATAGAGTTGTGGATTAATTGTTCACATCTCTGTGTATAATTCGAACACACTTAAATCAATCCTGACTTTTGGCCACCCTGATGTGGTCATTTTTTTTTGGGACAAATATGTATAAACTTTGTTTTCCTTGTATAAACTTAGAAGAAACCATTTTTAGGGAATTCTTTAAGTTGGGAGGCAAGGCATGAATTTACTCAATGAAGTTAGAGATTATATAGAATATATCAAGAAAAATACGTATATATTTAGTTTGCAAAAGCAAGGATTAGAATTGCTTCTTGGCTTCAATGAAGACTTAAAACATTCACATACTATTCCAAAGGGATATGTGGATGCATTAGATTATTTTTTAGCAGTATGGGTACCAAAACACAAAAAATATTTAAAAGTAGAAGAAGCTTTTAATATTGCATATACTGTACAGGATTTATTGACATTTATTCATAAGAAATACAATAGTGAAGATAATACACCTATTGTATTAGATTACTATGGAGAAGAATATTTAAGGGTGTATAAAGTAAATGAGATTGTTAGAAAGATGGTTGGTGACCCTATTATTAGTATGACACCAACGATTATAGACCTAGAAAGTTATCGTGAATATAGAGATAAACAGCAACACAGAGATAGCATGGCTATGTATGAACAGGGACTATTTAGAGTTGAAGAAATCAATGATGAAGGTTATATTGCACTTAGCAAAATCAATGGCCAAAAATACTGTAAGGTACTTATGCGTAGAGATTGGATGTATAACTTTAAAGTTGATGATATTTTACATGTTACCTTAAAAAGAAAAATATTTTTTATATATTGGGAAATAGAAGAGTTAAAGGCATATTATCCAAGTAAGGCTGCTCAGTATCTTTAATTTCAAGAGAAGTTTCGTTATAATGTAGTTAAAGATAGAGTGCAGCAATATGAAAGGAAATTTAAATATGAAAATCGTACTTTTGCTAGCTAATTGTACAAGTCTTATACTGCAACAAATTAGGCAGATAACAAAAAATGTCTTTGATGAATTAGAAGTTAATATTGAAGTAATAGAATTAGAGCGTTTACAGTATTATCAAGGAGAAAAAAGTTGGCAGTTTGAGAATATTGCAAAATCCATTAAAGAAAGTAAGGGGGTTGTTGCAATTTCTCATGTACATATTGCAGGGATGCATAGTTCTATGCAAAACTTTTTTGAGCATTTAGTAGAATGGGAAGAAGTGATTGCAGATAAGCCATTATTTGCAATTACATATAGCGGCTTTATGGGTGAGAAGCAGGCTGCGAATAAAATGATAGAAGCTTGGGAACTTTTAGGGGGGATAGATGGCGGTAATATAGCACTGAATCGTTGTACTGTCATAGAGGATGTACAACCAAGTATAGAAAAAAGCATAGAGGCTTTTTATCGTATAATGAGGCAAGGAAGAGCTTACATTATGAGTAGTGAAAGACAGTGCTATCTTTCATTAAAAGGCTCTAAAGTACAGCCTGAAGCAAAAAAAGGTATACCTACTCCTGATACTCAGATTGATACAAAATTATTGGTAGAACCAGTTTCAGAACAAGGACATAAAGAGGATAAGTCATATTTTGATTTATCTACAAAGGAACAAAATATCCAAGAGTTAACTCAGTTATTAAAAACACAGATGCAAAGAAATGATGAAGAATTTGTACACATGTCTCAAGCAACATATAATTATCCGAGGAAAAATGCTGACACAAGTAGTAAAGTTAAATTACATCATATTCCACACTATTTTATTGGGCAGCATAACAGAGATATAAATATGGTAATCCAATACCTAATGACAGATTCAGCAGATAAGGGTGTAATTATTATTAGGGATGGAGATTGTACTTATCAAGAGGGTATAATAGAATCCCCAACCATTGAAATTACTATGTCACAAGAAATTTTATCCCAAATTTTATCAAAACAAGTTACTTATCAAAAGGCATTTATGATAGGTAAATTAAAAGTAAGGGGTAATTTTGCAGTATTATCTAAGCTAGACCAAGTTTTTAAAGCTATGTAACGTATAAATAAGTAGGACATCTCATATAAATGACAATAGATAGGCGTTTAGAAGGAGATGAGAATGTGGATTTACAACATGGTTTAAGTGATAAGCAAATGTATAACCTGTTTGAAGAGCTTGTTATAACAAAGCGTAAACAGCGTATGATTGAAGAAAGGTTACTACAAGCATTAGCTAAGCCTACACAGAGAAAATGGATGCATGAACGTGTACAAGATCAGTACAAGCATGAAAGAATGATAGAAGACATATGCAAAGAGTATTTGAATGAAGAAATTAAAATTGATCCGTTTAGGCATAATGTTGTAATGAGTTCTTCTGCGCAGCAGGAACTTAATAATCGTTTAGAGGCAGTTGCTAGTAATATTCAACTTATGTCAAATATTAGTCAGCCTATAGAGGATTTTAGATTATATAAGATGATAAGTAGTATGTTAAGTGATGAATATATTTATCAAACAAGGTTAGTAAAGATGCTAGCAGAGAGATAAGTAATAATACAAAAGAAAGAAGGATAGACAAATGAACACAGACTGTATTTTTTGTAAAATTTTAAATGGAGATATTCCATCATTTGTAGTATATGAAGATGAAAGTTTTAAAGTTATATTAGATCGTTTTCCTGCTACACGTGGACATGTACTTATATTGCCTAAAGGTCACTATCAAGATTTATTTGAGCTACCAGAAGAAATTAGTCAAAAAGTGTATCCACTTGCAAAACATATTGCTACTGCAGTGAAAAAGGCAGTACAAGCTGATGGTATTAACATTATTCAGAACAATGGAGAGGCAGCAGGTCAATCTGTATTTCACTTCCATATGCATATAGTGCCTAGATTTAGTAATGATCAAGTTACACTTAATAAAACTTCAAATATGGAAACAACACTTGAAGAGTTAGCTGAAACGGCTGAACTTATTAAAAGTTATCTATAGAATAAATTAAATAAAGTATAATAACAAAAAGACGACTTTGATTTTAATCAAAGTCGTCTTTTTATTTAGGCAGTAGCCTCACCAAAGTATTGGTTATACCATACAAGGAACATAAAGATTGTCCAAATTTTACGGCTGTTATCTTTATGACCATTTTTATGTTCATCTAAAATATGAATAAGCATATCTTCGTTGAAGTATTTTCTTGCAGGAGCGCTAGTAAATGCTTCTTTAACGATATTATAGTACTTATCTTCTTTAAGCCATACACGGATTGGTACAGGGAATCCAAGCTTTTTCTTATTAGCAGTAGCTGCAGGCATGTTACGTTTAGCAGCTAGACGCATCGCATACTTAGTATTCTCTTTATTAACGCGGTAACGAAGAGGAATCTTTGTTGCAAGACGACATACTTCTTTATCTAAGAATGGTACACGAAGTTCAAGAGAGTGTGCCATACTCATTTTATCTGCTTTAAGAAGAATATCTCCAGCTAGCCACATATGCATATCTAAATATTGCATCTTAGTAACATCAGATTTATCTTTAACTTTTGCATAGAATGGTGCTGTAAGAGTAGTTGGATCCTTAGCAGGAGTTGAAACTTTAAGAAGTTTTTTACGTTCATCTACAGAGAACATGTATGCATTTCCGATAAAACGTTCTTCAATCGTTTGAGCCCCACGAATGAGATAGTTTTTCCCTTTAAAGCTAAATGGAAGAGCTTTTGCTAATTTAGCAAGGAATGTTCTAAGACCTTGTGGTAAAGTGTGATATTTAGCATTATCTACAGGTTCTTTGTAGATATTATAGCCACCGAAAAGTTCATCTGCACCTTCTCCAGATAGAACTACTTTAACATGTTTGCTAGCAAGTTCACTTACAAAGTAAAGCGCAACAGCAGCAGGGTCAGCTAAAGGTTCGTCCATATGATATTGAACTTTTGTAAGTGAACCCCAGTACTCTTCTGGTGTAATGACTTTGTGGAAGTTCTCAATACCAATTTCTTTAGAAAGTTCTTTGGCGTAGCTAATTTCGTTATATTGCTCATTATCGAAACCTACAGTAAAGGTTTTATCACCTTTAAAACAGCTTGCTACATAACTTGAATCAACACCACTTGATAAGAAACAACCTACTTCAACGTCACTGATTTTATGAGTTTGGATAGATTCTTTCATAGTTTGGTCGATCATATCAACATATTCATCTAGAGAGCCTTCTGTTTCGATGAATGTAGGTTCCCAATATCTTTTTATATCTAATACGCCATCTTTAAAAGTAAAGAAGTGAGCAGGAGGTAATTTTGAAATACCTTTGAAGAATGTATCAGTTGTAGGTGAGTATTGGAATGTTAAATAGTTTTCAAGTGCTTCTTCATTAAGTTCTTTATTTACAGCTGGATGTTCTAAAAGAGATTTAATTTCAGAACCATAAACAAAGCGGTTACCTTCTTTATAATAGTAGAAAGGTTTAATACCGAAGAAGTCTCTGGCACCAAAAAGTGTTTGTTTTTCACGATCCCAAATAACGAAGGCAAACATACCACGTAGATGAGAGAGTAAGTCTGTACCATATTCATCATAACCATGAACAAGTACTTCGGAGTCAGTATGAGTTTTGAACTCATAACCTTTTTGAATAAGTGTTTCACGAATTGATTGATAGTTATAAATTTCACCGTTAAAAGTAAGCACTAAAGTTTTATTTGTATTGTATAAAGGTTGAGAACCTTCTTCTAAATCGATGATACTTAAACGTCTAAATCCTAAAGCAGCTGATTCATCAATAAACTGCCCGTCACTGTCAGGTCCACGGTGTATAATTTTATTCATCATACCTGTGAGGACTGATTTTTTATCTTCAAGTTCTGTATCTACAAAGCCACAAAAACCACACATATGTAAGGGCTCCTTTCTTAAAATAATACATAAAAACTTTACCATACATTACGTGTAAAAGCAATGAACTCTGAGTAAAGTATTGCCGTAATCTCGCATAATAAACCAGGTTTTTATAAAAAGAAATTAAGTATAAAAAAGAAAAAAGTGTTAAGTTGCGAATTAGAAAAAAAAAGAGTATTATAAAAGTATTATTATGGCTAAAAATATCAGGTATTAGGGAATTATACGAAGGAGAGCATATGACAGATATTAATAAGAAAGCATTACAAATGCATGAAATGTGGCAAGGGAAATTAGAAATTGTATCAAAAGCTAAAGTAAATAGTAAGGAAGACTTAGCTGTAGCGTATACACCAGGAGTAGCGGAACCTTGTAGAAAGATTAAAGAAAACAAAGAAGATGTTTATAAGTACACAATGAAAGGCAATACTGTAGCAGTAATTTCTGATGGAACAGCTGTACTTGGATTAGGTGATATAGGGCCAGAAGCTGCTATGCCAGTTATGGAAGGAAAAGCAGTTCTATTCAAAGAATTTGCAGGTATTAATGCTGTACCAATCTGTATTGATACAAAAGATACAGAAGAAATTATTAAGTTTGTTAAACAGATCGCACCAACTTTTGGTGGTATTAATTTAGAAGATATTGCAGCACCTCGTTGCTTTGAAATTGAAGCAAGACTTAAAGAAGAGTTAAACATTCCAGTTTTCCATGATGACCAACATGGCACTGCCATTGTAGTTTTAGCAGGTGTACTTAATGCACTTAAAGTAGCGAATAAGCAAAAGGAAACTGTTAAAGTAATTGTTAATGGGGCAGGCTCAGCAGGTATTGCTATTACAAAACTGTTATTAAAAGCAGGTTTTACTAATATAATAGTAGTTGATAAACTAGGTGTATTGTGTGAAGGCGAGGAATGGATGAACTGGGCTCAACAAGAGTTAGCAGCAGAAACAAATGCAGAGAGACTTAAAGGTAGTTTAAAAGATGCATTAGTAGGTGCAGATGTATTTATTGGCGTGTCTGCCCCAAATATTGTATCTGGAGATATGGTAAAATCAATGAATAAGGATGCTATTATTTTTGCAATGGCAAACCCAACTCCAGAGATTATGCCAGATGAAGCAAAAGCAGCAGGTGCACTAGTTGTAGGAACGGGTAGATCAGATTTTCCAAATCAGGTGAATAATGTACTTGTATTCCCTGGTATATTTAAAGGAGCACTTTTAGCAAAAGTAAGTCAAATTACAGAAGATATGAAATTAGCAGCGGCTTATGCTATTGCTAGTATGGTAGGAGAAGACGAACTTGGTCCAGAGTGCATCTTACCTCAGGCCTTTGCGGAAGGTGTAGCTGATTGCGTAGCAGAAGCTGTGAAGTGTGTAGCAAATAAGGAGGCATAATAGATTGAAGACGATAGTTTTAACTGGTGGCGGAACAGCAGGACATGTAACACCTAATATTGCACTTATTCCAATCTTACAAAAAGAAGGATGGAATATTCAATATATAGGAAGTAAGAATGGAATAGAGAAAGAACTTATAGAAAAAGAAAATATTCCTTACTATGGTATTTCTTCAGGTAAGTTAAGAAGATATGCTTCACTTGAAAATTTAAAAGATCCTTTTAAAGTAGTTAAAGGGTTATTTGATGCATATAGCTTACTTAAAAAAATAAAACCTAACGTAGTTTTTTCAAAGGGTGGATTTGTTACAGTTCCAGTAGTATTAGCAGCTAAGTTATTAGGCATACCTGTTATTATTCATGAATCGGATATTACGCCAGGATTAGCAAATAAAATAGCATCAAAAGGTGCTAAAGTGATTTGTGTAAACTTCCCAGAGACACTTAAATATGTTGGTGATAAAGGTGTCATGACAGGAACACCAATTAGGGAAGAACTTTTTAAAGGTAGTGCAGAGCAAGGTAGAAAATTATGTGGCTTTACAGATCATAAACCTGTATTACTTATGATGGGTGGAAGTTTAGGATCAGTTAAAATTAACCAATGTTTAAGAGAAGCTTTAAGTGAACTTACAAACAATTTTAATGTAGTTCATATATGTGGGAAAAATAATGTAGATGAAGATTTAAAGGATACAAAGGGCTATTATCAATTTGAATATGTAAGTGATGAACTACCACATCTATTTGCTATGGCAGATATGATGCTTTCAAGAGCTGGAGCCAATGCTTTAGCAGAAATAGTAGCGCTTAAGATTCCCAATTTACTTGTTCCACTTTCACAAAATGCAAGTAGGGGCGATCAAATTTTAAATGCAGATTCTATGAAAAAACAAGGTTATTCTCTTGTGCTAGAAGAAGAAGCACTTACTAAGGATTCCTTAATTAATAATATCCAAGAGTTATATAAAAATATTAATACTTATAAAGATGCTATGAAAAAAGCGATGAATATTAGTGGTACTGAAAAAGTAATGACAGAAATTAGAAAGTACAAATAACTATTTAAATATTAGACAATCAGGGGGATAAATATGTTTAGAAAAAAAACAGATGTTGAAATGATGAAAAAACTTGCAGAAGGTCAATTAGAAGAGTTGATTCAAGAACTTCAAGAAAAAAAGAGCATGCTTTTAAAAAGTGAGACGGTAGAAGAGATACTAAGCCTTAAAAAAGCTGTCTACGAAGCGGTAGATAATAGAGTATCAGTAAAATTAGAATTAGAGGCATTAGAGCAAAAAATCGGAAGTGATTTAACAGAAATTAATTCATGTATGATAGATTTAGAGCAAAAGAATGGCTCTACAATAAAAGAAATTAGAACATTTAAAGATGGTTATGAAGCCTTTAAAGAAAATGACAAAGATATCAAAGAAGTACTAGAAAGTGCAAGTTCAAAAATCAATACATCTGTAGAAAAAACAGTTCATAATGAAGAGCTCATTAATACTATTCTTACAGATATTCAAGCAATTAGAGAGAACTCCTCCTTTATGAAACAACAAGTGGATACTTTTATTGAAACAGTAAAAAATGTATCAACTAATATGGCAGGCATAGCAGGAATTGCAGAACAAACTAATTTACTAGCTCTTAATGCTTCAATTGAGGCAGCACGTGCCGGGGAAGCAGGACGTGGGTTTGCTGTTGTAGCAGAAGAAATTAGAAAGTTATCAGATGGAACTAAAGAATTATTAGATGATATGAATAGATTTTTACGTTCATTTGAAGAAGCATCTATTAAAACAAGCGAAGAAGTAGTAGTAACAACAAATGGTATTGCTAATGTAGAATCAAAATTAAATGAAATGGTAGATAACATAAAAGAAGATAAAGATACCATATTAGATGTACAGCAACAAATGAAAAATGTTAATGGTTTAGTACATGATTTAGATAAATACATTGAGGGTTGTGAATACCAAGTTGTAAGTATTTCGAAAAGTGGAGAGGTAGTATCACAATTGATTAATCAAGTAAAGCATTTAATAGAAGGTGGAAGTGATATTCAACAGTCTTTCAGACACATTAATGAGACAATGAATCAAACAGAAGCTATGATCCAACAATTAAAGCAATTAAAAATAATGAATGCATAGGTAAAAGAGGACATTACACAAGTGTAATGCCCTCTTTTATTATTAAATGGTATTTAAGAGGTATGAATAAAATGTCAATTACTCATAATAAGAGGAAAATATATGTAAGTGAGGTTGTGAGTATGACAAAATATATATTTGTGACAGGTGGTGTTGTTTCTGGTTTAGGAAAGGGAATAACAGCTGCGAGCTTAGGAAGGTTACTGAAGGCAAGAGGGTTAAAAGTAACTATACAGAAATTTGACCCTTATATTAATATTGATCCAGGAACAATTAGTCCATATCAACATGGGGAAGTTTTTGTTACAGAAGATGGAGCGGAGACAGATTTAGACCTGGGGCATTATGAGAGGTTTATAGATGAGAATTTAAATAAGTATAGTAATGTAACAACAGGTAAAATCTATTGGTCAGTATTGAATAAAGAACGAAAAGGAGATTACTTAGGAGCAACAGTACAAGTAATTCCTCACATTACCAATATGATTAAGGAATGTGTTTATAGAGTGGGTAAAATAGGAGCTGAGAGGGATGTTGTTATTACAGAGATAGGGGGGACCGTTGGAGATATAGAGAGCTTACCTTTTTTAGAAGCTATTAGACAGGTAGCTTCAGAGGTTGGTCATGAAAATGTACTTTATATTCATGTTACCCTTATTCCTTACTTAGAAAAATCAGGTGAAATGAAGAGTAAACCTACTCAACATTCTGTTAAAGAGCTACTTTCAATAGGGATTCAACCGGACCTTGTGGTGTGCCGTACTCAACATGAAATACCAGAAGATATGAAGAAGAAGATTGCACTTTTCTGTAATATTGATTATGACTGCGTTATTCAAAATTTAGATGCTAAAACATTGTACGAAATACCTATTATGTTAGAAGAAGAAGGTTTAGCTAAAATTGTATGCAAAAAATTAGGTCTTACAGATAAAAAGCCTAACTTGGTAGAGTGGCAAGAAATTATTGATAAAGAAGCAGGTATAGATAAAAAGGTAAAAATAGCATTAGTAGGGAAGTATGTAGAATTACATGATGCTTATATTTCAGTAGTAGAATCTTTAAAACATGCAGGTATAGCAATCGGTGTAGATATAGATATATTATGGATAAATGCTGAAGAGGTTAATGAACAGACTGCACAAGATCTTCTTAAAGATAGCAATGGTATATTAGTACCTGGTGGTTTTGGTGATAGAGGAATAGAAGGAAAGATTATAGCTATTCAATATGCAAGGACACATAAGGTGCCATTCTTAGGTATATGTCTTGGAATGCAATGTGCAGTTATTGAATTTGCTAGACATGTAGCAGGATTAGAAAATGCACATAGTTCAGAAATTATGCCACAAACTCCATATCCTGTTATAGATTTAATGCTAGATCAAAAGGGAATTGAAGATTTAGGTGGAACGATGAGGTTAGGGGTGTATCCTTGCAAACTTAAAAAAGGAACATTAGCTTATAATGCATATAAACAAAAAAATGTAGAAGAAAGACATAGACATCGTTATGAGTTTAATAATAAGTACCGTGAACTATTAGAGAGTAAAGGTCTAGTTATTGCTGGGACATCTCAGGATGATAAATTAGTAGAAATTATAGAATTAAGGGATCATCCATGGTTTGTGGCAAGTCAATTCCATCCAGAGTTTTTATCTCGACCTAATAGACCACATCCATTGTTCTTGAATTTTGTCGAAGCATCTACTAAAAAAACAGATTTTTAAACATTATCTTTAAATAAAATATTTTGTAAACAAAAAAACTCTAGTATAATTAATATATTAATTTATACTAGAGTTTTTTTAGGAGGGGCAAAGGGTATGAAACTGTCTTTGAAGATTGCAGCCATATTTACGGTAATGACAGTATTAACAATTATTCTGTACCTAGTATCCTCCAATATTATGGTGGATTATCTTTATCAGGGTGAGTTAACACGTATTACAGGTATCAGTAGTGGGGTAATAAACAGGATTGAAGGGGAAAAAGGAAAGTTTGTTGGAAAAGTTAAAGAATATGCATCAATACTTGAGATGATAGAAAAGTTAGATGATAAAAATGATGTAAATTTTATGGAAGAGTTAGGGCTTTATAAAAAATTTGCTTCAGATGGCATAGAATATAAGATATTAATAGAACCCAATTTAAAGATTAAGCAGACATATGAACTTGAACATAAACATGCAATTTCAGAAGTAGAAAAAGTATATATTCAAGAATTAGTATTAGATTTAATAGATGATGACAAAACTTTTATACAAGATATTTTAAGTACCGAAAAACATGTTTATTGGATAGGGATTAGTACGCTTAAAAATAACGTTAATAATGAAATAATAGGCTATTTTGTAGGTGTAAAAGCAATAGATCAACAATTATTAACGAGTATTGAAGAATCTATGGGTAAAAATATTAAACTTGTTGAAGAACTAGATAGAAATAGAATATCTAAAATACAACCGATGGGTGACCAAGAACTCATGCTAATCTACAATGATGATAATATAGCATCCTATTATCAACTATTAGGTAGCCATATAGAAGAAGAATTTTATATACGAGTTACAGAGCCACTTGTAGTGAAACAAGAGACCAAGAGAAATATAGATATGTTTACAACTATTCTTATTGCATTATGTATAGTGATTAATTTTATTTTAGCAATGATTATTGAGAGGTTTGTTGTAAGGCGTATTGTTAATATTAATAGAGGGATTAATAGCATTAAGACTTCTAAAAATTTTTCAGAGAGAATTATAATTGATCAAATAGATGATGAGATTGGTACATTGGAAAAAGATATTAATGAAATGTTTGATTCACTTGAGATGGCAAATGATTATATTAGATCTAAAGAAGCAAAGTATAGTGGTGTATTAACAACTATGACTAATGGGTTTGCATATTATAGAATTGAGAGAGATGAACAAGGACGTATTCTAGATGCCATATGTGAAGAGTTTAATGATGCTCTTAGTCAATTAATGAATGTAGACCGAGCTGAAATGTTAGGTAAGAAGTTTAGTGAATTTATTAATAATACATATATAGGTGAGATTAATTTAAGTGATGTATTATGCCAAATTAATGATACACATAAACCTATAGTTTTTAATCAAATAAAATTAAGAGAGGATAAATGGGTAGACTTAACACTTAATATTATAGAAAAAGGTTATTTTACAATCCTTGTAAATGATGTTTCTGAACTCAAACGTTTTTCAGAAGAAATGAAGTATTTAGCAGAATATGATTCGCTTACACAGTTGAAAAATAGGTTTAGTCTATATCAATATTTACATTCTTTAAAACGTATTAATAAACCATTTGTTATTTATTTTATGGATTTAGATAATTTTAAAACTTTAAATGACACAGTAGGTCATAGAGAAGGAGATAAGGTATTACATCATGTAGCAAATGAATTAATGAAATTAGCAAGTAGTAATGTGTGTATTGGGAGGTTAGGTGGAGATGAATTTATAGTTGTTAGAGAGGGGGTATATGACCCTACTGATACTATGAAATATGGAGAAGATATTATTCAATTAGTTAATAAACGTTTTGAATATGCACTTTATAATTTTGATATTAAAGTAAGTATTGGAGTAAGTATATATCCACAACAAGCACTAGATGTTAATACTTTACTTAAATATGGAGATATTGCTATGTACAAAAGTAAGCATAGTGGTGGAAATAGCGTCCATATTTTTACAGATACTATGATGGAAGAGTTAGAAGTTGAAGCTTCATTAAAAGATGCAGTTAAAAATGAAGAATTTATACCATATTATCAACCTATTTATGATATTAGAAATGATAAAATTATTGGGGCAGAAGCTCTAGTAAGATGGGAAAAGGGTGGAGAAGTTATTGTACCAGATCGATTCATTCCAATTGCTAAAAAAACAGGTGATATTATAGCAATTGATTATAAAATTTTAGATAAAGCATGTGAGTTTTGTAAGCAGTGGCGTTTAAGAGGAATAGAAGAATTTACTATATCAGTCAATATGTCATATCGTTCACTAAAACACCCTAATTGTGTTGAAATCATCAGAAGTACTTTACTTAAATATAATTTGAATCCAAGTGCTTTAAAAATAGAAATTACAGAGGATGAGGTTTTAGATTATCCGCAATATATCGCTAAAATCTTAAATGCACTCAAATTATTAGGTGTGAAAATTGCATTAGATGACTTTGGGGTAGGCTACTCTTCATTTAATCATATCAAGATGCTACCTATTGATACTTTAAAAATAGATAGATCTTTGTTAGTTAAGATAGAAGATGATAATAAATCTTTAGCTATCGTAGAGACATTAATTAATCTAGCACATACTTTAAATTTAGAAGTAGTATGTGAAGGTATAGAGGAAAAGCCTCAAGTAGAAATTCTAAGAGGTATAGCGTGTGACTTGATACAAGGATACTACATAAGCCAACCATTAAAAGAAAAACTCTTTGATAAATGTATAGAACATTATAATTTAAATAAAACGATAGAAAATATTATATAAGATAGCAAAAGTCCTTAGAAGAGATAGACATTCTTCTAAGGACTTTTTATTAGATGATTTTTGTTGTCCAGTCTTCTACATTCCATACATCAGTGATAAAGCTTTCATAGAAGTATGGCTCATGGCATACAAGAATTACAGTACCTTTAAAATCTTTAAGGGCACGTTCTAATTCATCTTTAGCATCTACATCTAAATGGTTGGTAGGCTCATCTAGAACGAGTAGATTTAAATCTTGTAATAAGATTTTACATAAACGAACTTTGGCATTCTCTCCACCAGATAATACTTTCATAGGACTAGTAATATGATCAGTTGTAAGACCACATTTAGCTAGTTCAGAACGAGCTTCATGATTTGTAAGTGAAGGGTATTCATTCCAAAGCTCATCAAGAGCAGTATTATTATTATCACGTGAATCCTCTTGAGCAAAATATCCGATATCTACATTTTCACCAAATTCGATTTCACCGCTAATAGGTTTTAAGATACCTAAAAGGGTCTTAAGAAGAGTTGATTTACCAAGACCATTAACACCACAGATAGCGATTTTCTTACCACGTTCGATGTTAAAATTAAGTGGACGAGTTAGTGGCTCATCATAACCAATAACTAAGTCACGTGCTTCAATTAAGAAACGGCTTGGTGCCTTAGAAAATTTAAAGTTAAAAGTAGGCTTGATTTTTTCTTTTGGTTTTTCAATCATTTCCATTTTATCAAGCTGTTTCATACGGCTTTTTGCCATACCAGTTGTTGCAACACGTGCTTTATTACGAGCAATAAAGTCTTCAAGTTTATCAATTTCTTTTTGTTGACGTTCATAAGCCTTTTCTTGCTGACGTTTTTTGAGTTCATAAAGACGAAGGAATTCATCATAGTTACCAACATAGCGTGTTAATTCACAGTCCTCTACATGATAGATAAGATTACATACATCATTAAGGAAAGGAATATCATGAGATACAAGGATAAATGCATTCTCATAATTTTGTAAGTAACGTTTAAGCCATTCAATATGATTAACATCTAAGTAGTTAGTAGGCTCATCTAGGATAAGGATAGTTGGATTTTGAAGAAGAAGTTTAGTAAGAAGAACCTTTGTACGTTGCCCACCACTTAATTCATCTACTTTTTTGTCTAATCCAATATCGCCAAGTCCAAGTCCTGATGCAACTTCTTCTATTTTTGAATCAATAATATAGAAACCACTTGTATCTAAGATGTTTTGGATTTCAGCTGCATCTTCCATTAACTTGGTCATTTCTTCATCTGAGCAATCGCCCATTTTTTCATAATGTCCAAGCATCTCTTGTTCAAGTGCAAATAAATTGTCGAAAGCTAATCGTAAGTTATCGCGAATGGTTGTACCTGGAGTTAAGGCAGAATGTTGATCTAAGTAACCAACTGTTACACGGTTAGACCATTCTACTGTTCCTTCATCAGGCATAAGTTTACTCGTAATAATATTTAAGAAAGTAGATTTACCTTCACCGTTAGCTCCTACAAGAGCAACGTGTTCACCTTTTAAAAGTCTAAAAGATACATTTTCTAAGATACTACGAGAACCAAAACCATGGGTTACATTTTTTACGGTTAAAACGCTCATATATTGTCTCCTTTGGTTAGTTGTTTTACTTCTATATGATAATAAAAAAGTCACAAAAAGTAAAATGAATTAAATGGGAGTTAGAGCGTAAACAGAAATAGACCTAAATAACTTAGATGCATGATATTTATGATGATATAAACAATAAGAACAGTATTGACGAAGTAATTACATATTTTAAGATTGTTATCAGGCAACTCTTCAAGTTTTAATAAGATATAAATAATTAGTGCAGCAGGCACAATAAGCTTAGTAATGATACTTAACCAAGGGTTATCGACAATATTAATCATAAGTGAGTTGACTTCTTCAAACATACCTGTTTTTAATAGACCAAAAGTAAATACAATATCAGATGCATTAAGAATATAAAGTAGAGTTAATTTCCTTCTTAAATCTAAGAAGGGGTTACGGGTAATAGATTTTAGCATATGGTAAACCTCCTATAAAGATAAGTATTGCCAAGAATAGGGAATGTTTAAACGAAGGAACACTTGACAAGTAAAAAAGGAAACTATATACTTTGAATATAAAATAATTTGAAATACAAAGTATAATATAAAACATAATGAGTGGAGGCGAGAGATTTGCAGAATACTGCAAAGTTAGTGAATGAATTATTAGTACAGCTCTTTAATGAAATCTTAACGATTGAAAAAGCAGCTTTACAAGAATCACCTTTTAAAGATTTATCGATTACAGAAATGCATGTTCTAGAAGCTATTGGTCTAGGTTCTAGGACAATGACAGATGTTGCAGACCAGTTAGGTATCACAGTAGGAACACTTACAACATCTATTAATAGACTTGTTAAAAAGGAATATGTAACAAGAAGACGTTCTGAGGAAGACAGGAGATATGTAGAAATTGAGTTAAGCCATAAAGGTAAATTGGCCCATAGAGTACATGAAGCTTTCCATCAAATTATGGTTAACCATATGATAGAAGGTCTATCTAATGAAGATAATGAAGTACTCATTAAGTCACTTACTAGATTATCAGATTTCTTTAAGGAAAAGTATCACCTTGTAAAAAAATAGAAAGGAGTGATACAACGTGTACGGTGTAAAACTTTTATCAATGGGAAAGGCAGTACCAGCACGTAATATGACTAATGATGACCTTTCAAAAATTGTAGATACTTCAGATGAGTGGATTAAATCTCGGACAGGAATAGAAGAAAGACATATTTCAGAGGGAGAGACTACTACAGATTTAGCAATTGCTGCAGCACAAGAAGCTATTAAAAATGGAGGCGTTGACCCTAGACAAATAGGTATGATTATAGTAGCAACTATAACTGGAGACTATATTATGCCAAGTACGGCATGTAGGGTACAGGCTGCTATAGGTGCAGTCAATGCTACGGCATTTGATGTTGCAGCAGCATGTAGTGGGTTTGTCTATGGGACTAAGCTTGCTACAGATGCTATTAGAGTAGGTTCATGTGAATATGCACTTGTTATAGGAGCCGAAGTACTGAGTAAAACAGTAGATTGGGAAGATCGAAGTACTTGTGTACTTTTTGGTGATGGAGCGGGTGCAGCAATTTTTAAAAAACATCATAAAAATAACATAATTAACATCTATACTCAGAGTAATGGTGAGCTTAGTGAATGTCTAACTTTACCAAGCATACCTCTAAATAACTGTTGTGTACAAAGTGAGCGTATTAGTCCATATATGTTTATGGATGGTCGAGCTGTCTATAAGTTTGCAACAACAGTAGTACCTACGAGTATTCAAAAGGTATTAGAAGGTACAGAGTATAACATAGATGATATTAAGTATTTTGTTTTACATCAAGCAAACTCAAGAATAATGGATAGTGTAGCTAAGAAGCTAGAAGTTGATAGTGAGAAGTTCGTGAAGAATCTACAGCATTATGGCAATACATCATCAGCTAGTGTTCCAATGGCACTTTATGATTTACAAGAGCAATTAGCTTCAGGAGATCCTGTTATTTTATGTGGTTTTGGTGGTGGCGTAACATGGGGCAGTGTGCTCCTTATATGGGAATAGTTCCGTACAGGCTTTAGGCCTTTAAGGATAAATAAATTTATTAATTATATTTAAATTCTAGGAGGAATTAGAAATGATTTTAGAAAAATTACAAGAAATCGTAGCTGATAAATTAGGAGTAGATGCTTCAGAAGTTGTTGAAACAGCACGTTTCAAAGAAGATTTAGATGCGGATTCATTAGATTTATTTGAAGTAGTTATGGCTCTTGAAGATGAATTTGGTGTTTCTATTTCAAATGAAGATGTTGAAGGTATTAAAACAGTTGGTGATGCAGTTCAATACATCACAGAAAGACAATAATTAATTGAGCTTTACAAGAATTAGGCAAGATAAGGAGATTGAACAATGAACAGACTATGTGAAATGTTAAATATTCAATATCCTATTTTCCAAGGGGCCATGGCGTGGATCGCTGACCACGCTATTGCTGCCGCTGTATCTGAGGCAGGGGGATTAGGAATTATTGCCGCTGGTAATGCTCCAGGGGAATGGCTTAGAAATGAAATTAGAGCATTGAAAAAGATTACAGATAAACCATTCGGTGTTAACATTATGCTGCTTAGTCCATATGCAGAAGAAGTTGCAAAGATTGTAGTTGAAGAAGGTGCAAGCATTGTTACAACAGGTGCGGGCGACCCAGGCAAATACATGAATATGTGGAAAGAAGCAGGCATTAAAGTTATCCCTGTTATCCCATCTGTAGCACTAGCAAGAAGAATGGAAAAACAAGGTGCTGATGCAGTTATTGCGGAAGGGTGTGAAGCGGGAGGACATATTGGTGAACTTACAACAATGGTACTTATACCTCAAGTTGTAGATGCAGTTAATATTCCTGTCATTGCAGCAGGTGGAATCGCGGACCATAGAGGATTTGCAGCAACTATGATGTTAGGTGCAGAAGCAGTTCAAATTGGAACAAGATTTTTAGTAGCTAAAGAATGTACGGTACATGAAAATTATAAGCAACGTGTACTTAAAGCAAGTGATATTGACACTGTTGTTACAGGAAGAAGTACAGGGCATCCAGTGCGTGCACTTAGAAATAAGTTATCTAGAGAGTTTACACGTCTTGAAAAAGAAGGAGCAAGTGTAGAAGAACTAGAGGCACTAGGAGCAGGTGGATTAAGAATTGCAGTTGTTGACGGTGATGTTGTAAATGGCACAGTGATGTCAGGACAAATTGCTGGTATGGTAAAAGAAGAGCAGACAGCAAAAGAAATAATTGAAGAAATCATGACAAAAGAGAACAGAAGACTTTCACACATTAATGAATAAGACTTATGTAAAATACTTTGAAAAACAAACTTTGTATTTCAAACTTTGAAAATCAAACTAGAGGCAGGGTGGTAAAGGTGAAAATTGCATTTTTATTTTCTGGGCAAGGTGTCCAATATCCAGGAATGGGTAAGAACTTATATGATAATTATACAGAAAGCAAAAGGGCTTTCAATGATGCTTCAAACATATTAGATTGGGATGTTCAAGAAGTATGTTTTGAAGATAAAAATGGACTTATTAATCAAACACGTTATACGCAAGCTGCACTTTTTACTACAAGTATTGCTGCCTTTAATGCTGCTGTGTCACAAGGAATTGTACCTGAAGCGGTACTAGGATTTAGTTTAGGTGAATACAGTGCACTTGTGGCAAGTGGCATTTTAAGTTTTGAAGAAGCTTTAAAGATTGTAGATAAACGTGCACAGTATATGGATCAATGTGCACAAGAGAAAGATGGAGGTATGGCTGCTGTTATTGGACTTCAGATTGAATTAATAGAAGAGATATGTCAACTAATTCGAGAAGAAGGATTGGAACTCGTAGTCGCAAATGATAACTGTCCAGGGCAAGTTGTTATATCAGGCGAAAAAATAGCAATTGAAAAAGCAACACCTCTATTAAAAGAAAAGGGAGCAAGACGCGTTATGCCTCTAAATGTTAGTGGTGCATTCCATAGTCCACTTATGGACGATGCAGCAAGGCATTTAGAAGAAGAGCTTCCAAATCATATATTTAATGAAGTAACAACACCTATTGTAAGTAATGTAACAGCAGGTTATATGAATAAAGATGAAGCTATGAAAAATATTCCACTTCAAATTGTAAGAGGAGTTAGATTCAGAGAAAGTATAGAAAAACTTATAGATGATGGTTTTGATACTTTTATTGAAATAGGTGTTAAAAAGACACTTTGTAATTTTGTAGGAAAAATCTCATCAGATGTTCAAGTTCTTAATATAGAAGATATGGCATCACTCACAAATGTAATGAACATTTTAGGAGGAGAACAATAATGTTAAAAGATAAAGTAGCAGTAATTACAGGCAGTAGCAACGGAATTGGAAAAGAAGTTGCTCGTACGTTCTCACATAATGGTGCTAAGGTAGTTATTAATTATCCATTTGAGAGATCAAAAGGAGAAGCAGAAAAAATAGTAGCTGAAATCATCGAGGCGGGTGGTGAAGCTATAGCAGTTATGGCAGATGTATCTGATTTTGAACAAGCTAAACAACTTATGAAGGTGACAGTAGATACTTTTGGTACAATAGATATTTTAGTTAATAATGCTGGTATTACAAGAGATATGCTTCTTCTTAGAATGACAGAAGAAGAATTTGATAGTGTTATTAACATTAACTTAAAAGGTGTATTTAACTGTATGAAGCATGCTACACGTTTCATGATGAAAAAAGGTGGAAGCATTATTAATATGTCTTCTGTAGTTGGTCTACATGGAAACATTGGACAATGTAATTATTCTGCTTCAAAAGCAGGTGTAATAGGTATGACAAAGTCAGCAGCAAGAGAATTTGCATCTAAAAATTTGCGTATTAATGCAATTGCCCCAGGATTTATTGTATCTAATATGACAGATAAATTGCCAGAGACAATTAAGGAAAATACCCTTAAAGGTATTCCACTTAATAGATTTGGAAACGTTCAAGAAATAGCAAATGTAGCATTATTTTTAGCAAGTGATTTATCTAGTTATGTAACAGGTGAAGTCATCAAAGTTGATGGCGGCATGGCAATGTAATGTTGATTAAGGAGGCAGACTATGCAAAATAGAGTTGTTATTACAGGAGTTGGAGTGGTATCACCACTTGGAAATACAGGAGAAGCATTTTGGAATAACCTCAAAGAAGGTGTATGTGGTATTGATCGTATCACTAAATTTGACTTAGTTGAAGGGTATGACGTTACATTAGCAGCAGAGGTAAAAGACTTTGATGCAAGTAAATATATTGATAAAAGAGAAGTAAGAAGACTAGATCTTTTCTCACAATATGCCATTTATGCAGCTAAAGAAGCATTAGAAAATGCTGCTATTGATATGGCGCAAGAGGACCCAACTAAAGTAGGTGTTATTGTAGGATCAGGTATTGGTGGATTAGGAACTATCGAAACAGGTATGAAAACACTTTTTGAAAGAGGTCCAAAACGTGTATCACCTCTCTTTATTCCAATGGTTATTTCAAATATGGGTGCAGGAAATGTTGCAATCTATACAGGAGCAAAGGGAATTTGCACAAGTATGGTAACAGCGTGTGCATCAGGTACACATTCTATTGGTGAAGCATTTAGAGCACTTCAAAGAGGAACAAATGATGTAATCCTTGCTGGAGGAGCAGAAGCATCTATTACGCCTATGGGAATTGCATCATTCCAATCACTCACAGCACTATCTAAGTCAGAAGATCCAAAACGTGCATCTATTCCATTTGATAAAGAAAGAAATGGATTTGTTATGGGAGAAGGTGCAGGGATTGTTGTAATGGAAACATTAGAACATGCTACAAAAAGAGGTGCTAAAATTCTTGCTGAGATTGTGGGATATGGTGCAACAGGTGATGCATATCACATTACATCTCCAGATCCACAAGGAGAAGGCGCAGCAAGAGCTATGGAAGAGGCTATTAATGAAGCTGGCATTGTACCAAGTCAAGTAGGGTACATTAATGCACATGGAACAAGTACAGAATATAACGATAAATTTGAAACACTTGCTATTAAAAAAGTGTTTGGAGAAGATACAAAGGTAGCAGTAAGCTCAACTAAGTCTATGACAGGACATTTACTTGGTGCAGCAGGAGCTATTGAAGTTATTGCAACTGCAAAAGCATTAGAAGAAGGATTTATTCCAGCAACTATTGGATATCAAGTACCAGATGATGAGTGTAATTTGGACTATGTACCAAATGTAGGAAGAAAAGCAGATATTGAATATGCATTAAGCAATTCATTAGGATTTGGTGGGCACAATGGTACTGTTTTACTTAAAAAGTGGAAGGGAGAAGCGTAATGAATATTGAACTTGTAAAAGAACTGATGAACGAATTTAAAGATAGTGATTTAACTCGTATTAAACTAAAGAGTCAAGAGTTTGAATTAGAACTTGAACGTTCTACATCTATACAAGTAGCTTCAGCACCGATGATCCAAGCACCACAAGTAGCAACCGCACAAATTAATATTACAGAACAGCCACAAGGTGAGGTCAAAGTAGAAGGACACCTTATTAAATCACCAATGGTAGGTACTTTCTATAGAGCAAGTGCACCAGATCAGCCAGAGTTTGTTCAAATCGGAACAAAGGTTAAAAAAGGTGATGTTATTTGTATCATCGAAGCTATGAAATTAATGAATGAAGTAGAAGCTGACCAAGATGGTGAAATTATAGAAATTTTAGTAGAAAACGAAGATATGGTAGAGTTTGATCAACCTATGTTTCGTATTAGATAAGGAGAGATAACATGCTAACAACACAAGAGATTATGGAGATTATTCCTCATCGTTATCCTTTCTTATTAGTAGATAAGGCTGAGATTGATGAAGATGGAAAAGGTGCTGTAGGGTATAAAAATGTTACAATGAATGAACCATTTTTCCAAGGACATTTTCCAGGGCTTCCTGTTATGCCAGGTGTACTTATTATAGAAGCATTAGCACAAGTAGGAGCTATAGCTATTCTTTCACAAGAGGAGTTTAAAGGGAAGGTAGCTTTCTTTGGTGGTATTAAGGAAGCAAGATTTAAAGAAAAGGTTGTACCAGGAGATACTTTGAAGTTAGAGTGTAAACTTGTAAAACAAAGAGGACCGATTGGAATAGGAGAGGCTGTTGCTACAGTAGAAGGTAAGGTAGTAGCGAAAGCTGAACTTACATTTGCCATTGGCTAAAGGAGGTGAGGGAATGATCAATAAAGTATTGGTTGCCAATAGAGGAGAAATTGCAGTACGTATTATGCGCGCATGTAGAGAAATGGGTATTGAAACAGTTGCTGTTTATTCAATAGCAGATAAAGATGCGCTCCATGTCAAATTAGCAGATGAGGCTGTATGTATCGGTAAAGCACAGCCTAAAGATAGTTATTTGAATATAGAAAGTATCATAACAGCGGCAGTTTTAACAGGTGCAGATGCAATACACCCTGGATTTGGATTCTTATCAGAAAATGCAAAGTTTGCACGTATATGCCGCGAGTGCAATATTAAATTTATCGGACCTTCACCAGAAATGATTGAAGCTATGGGAGATAAGGCAAGGGCACGTCAGATGATGATAGAAGCCGAGGTGCCAGTAGTACCAGGGTCAGATGGAATCATAGAAAAAGTATCAGAGGCTAAAGGCTTAGCAAGAGAAGTTGGCTATCCAGTTATTCTGAAGGCAGTGGCTGGCGGTGGTGGCCGAGGTATGCGTATTGTATGGCAAGAAGAAGAATTAGAAAAGGCATTTAATACAGCAAGTAATGAGGCTTTATCTGCTTTTGGTGATGGCAGCATGTACTTAGAAAAGTATATTGTAGAACCACGACATATTGAGTTTCAAATACTAGGTGATGCATATGGAAATGTAGTACATCTAGGAGAGAGAGACTGTTCTATGCAAAGACGTCATCAAAAAGTAATAGAAGAGGCACCTTCACCATGTATTTCAGAAGAACTTAGAGAAGAAATGGGAAAAGCAGCTATTAAGGCAGCTAAAGCTGCAGAGTATGAAAATGCAGGAACAATAGAGTTTATCTTAGATAAAGATAAGAATTTCTATTTTATCGAAATGAATACAAGAATACAAGTAGAACACCCTGTAACAGAAATGATTACAGGTATTGACCTAATTAAAGAACAACTACGTATTGCATCAGGGAAAAAGTTAAGTTTTACAAGTGAGGATATTCAAATTAAAGGGCATGCAATTGAATGCCGTATTAATGCAGAAAATCCAGCTATGAACTTTAGACCTTGTGCAGGTAAAATTACCGAACTTCATTTGCCTGGTGGAAGAGGTGTACGTGTAGATACAGCTATTTATCCAGGATACAATGTGCCACCAACATATGATTCCATGTTGGCAAAAATTATTGCATATGGTGATAATCGTGAAGAAGCACTAAGTATTATGAGACGTGCATTAGCTGAAATTGTAGTGGAAGGTATAGATACAAATATAGAGTTTCAATATGATTTAATCCATACAAAAGAATTTGATAAAGGGCATTTTGATACATCTTTTATTGAAAAGAATTTAGAGGTTATTTTAGGAGAGGAGTAGTAGTATGTTAAGTGCACTTATTGGTAGGCAGAAAAAGTATGCTAGGACGAAGACTACTCAAGCTAAGCCAGAGGTCCCTAAAGGAATGTATACTAAGTGTCCTCAATGTAAGAAAAATATCTATGTAATTGATCTTATATCAAATATTGGAGTGTGTCCAAGTTGTAGTAATCATTTACCTATTTCACCAAATGGAAGAATTAGTAAATTAATAGATTTAGAAACCTTTGAAGAATTTGATAAAGATATGACCAGTGCAAATCCAATGGACTTTGAAGGTTATGAAGATAAGATTAAAACTACTATGAAAAAAGTAGAACAAAAAGAAGCTGTTATAACAGGAAAAGGCATGATTAAGGGAATTGAAACAGTTATAGCAGTTATGGATCCTAGATTTATTATGGGAAGTATGGGGTCTGTAGTAGGTGAGAAGATTACACGTGCTATTGAATACGCAACGGATCATAAATTACCTATTATTATTTTTTCAGCTTCTGGTGGAGCAAGAATGCAAGAAGGAATTTTTTCTTTAATGCAAATGGCAAAAACCAGTGCGGCACTTTCTAGACACGATGATACAGGTCTTCTTTTTATTAGCGTATTAACTAATCCAACAACAGGTGGCGTTACAGCAAGTTTTGCTATGCTAGGTGATATTATTATTTCAGAACCGAATGCACTAGTTGGATTTGCAGGTCCACGTGTTATTGAGCAAACGATTAAACAGAAACTCCCACAAGGGTTTCAAAGAGCAGAATTCTTGCTTGAACACGGGATGATTGACTGCATTGTAGAAAGAAAGAACATGAGGGAAGAACTCTATACACTCCTTAAACTGCATATAAAGGAGGTAAGTAATGGAGGATACTAAAAAGTTAGAACACTTAAAGAAGATGATAGATGATCTTAAATCAGTAGGTAACGATATAGATGTAGCAGAAGAAATTAGGCGTTTAGAAACCCTTTCTACAAAATTAGAAAGAGAAATTATTGATAATTATACTGCATGGGATAAAGTTCAGATCGCAAGAATGATGGATAGACCAAGAAGTATATATTATATCAATCAATTTGTTACAGATTTTGTAGAGCTACATGGTGATAGAAGTTTTAAAGATGATCAAGCGATTATTGGTGGTATTGGTAAGATTGGTGAGCATGTTGTAACCATTATTGCTCAAAACAAAGGAAAGAATGCTAAAGAAAATATCGAAAGAAATTTTGGTATGCCTCATCCAGAAGGATATCGTAAAGCTTTAAGATTAATGAAGCAAGCTGAGAAGTTCCATAGACCAGTAGTATGTTTAATTGATACTCCAGGAGCATACTGTGGCTTAGGTGCAGAAGAACGTGGTCAAGGTGAAGCTATAGCTAGAAATTTAATGGAAATGGCAAGATTAAAAACACCTATAATTGCAGGTGTTATTGGAGAAGGTGGAAGTGGTGGTGCGCTTGCACTTGGAGTAGCAGATAGGGTATTTATGCAAGAAAATACAACCTATTCCATTCTCTCACCAGAAGGCTTTGCGAGTATCTTATGGAAAGATAGTAGTAAAGCTAGGGAAGCTGCTGAGATGATGAAGATTACAGCAGTAGACCTTCTAGAAAGTCAAATCATAGATAATATTGTGAATGAACCATTAGGAGGAGCTCATAAAGCACCAGAAGAAGCAGCTAAAATGTTAGAAACCTATTTAATAAGTCAGCTTGATGAGCTTAGCCGAATAAGTAAAGAGGACTTAGTAAATCAACGTTATGAACGTTTTAGAAAGTATGGGACATTTTTTGAATAGAAAATTATTATAAGGGATTGCTAACAGACTTTAGAGATGTAGTAATCTCTATTTTTTATGAAAGAAAGCATAAGACTTATCCATTCCGACAAGACTCTAAATAAGTAGATGCATTGTAAACGTTAGATCAAAATGGAATAGGAGTAGTCAAAGTGAATAATAGATGTTATTTTGAAGGATGGTATTTTAAGTGCAATACACAGGAGAATACAATTGTATTCATTGTAGGTAAGGCTAGGGAGAAAGGTGAAGAAGCGTTTATCCAGGTAATTAGAAATGGAGATTCTAAGAGTTATTATATTCCTTATGACATCAAGACATTTAGCTATCAAGAAAGTCCTTTTAGTTTACGGATAGGCAATAGTATTTTTACTGAAGACTATATATATCTAAATATTAGTGGTTCTATTAATATTAAAGGAATTATCTATTTTGATAGCTTTACTAGATTACCTAAGAAAATATTACAAAAGGGATTAATGGGACCGTTTGGATATATACCTTTTATGGAGTGCTATCATGATGTACTTTCTATGGGACATAACCTATGGGGGAAGCTATTAATTAACGATAACCTTATGAACTTTGAAAATGGAAAAGGTTATATTGAGAGGGATTGGGGAAATAGTTTTCCTAAAAGCTATCTCTGGATGCAATGTAATCATTTTACTCAATCATCTTTATCAGTTATGCTAGCCATAGCGGATATTCCATTTTTAGCATGTAATTTCAGAGGATTTTTATGCGTTATAAGTATAGAGGATGAAACAAGAATTTTTGCAACCTATACAGGAGCAAGAATTGAACAGATAACAAAGGAAGAAGATAGTATAGAAGTATGTATTAGACAGGGTAAAGAAATTATACGAATAAAAACTTATTATGATAAGGGACATATGCTAAAAGCACCGAATAAAGGTGCCATGAAAGGAACTGTGTATGAAGTATTAGATGGAAAAATGGAACTTCAGATGTACTATAATGAACAGTTAAAAGCGGAGCTAAGGGGTGAACAGGCAGCGTTCGAAAGAGTAGGTAAGGTAGAAGATATTAGACATAAAATCAGTTTATAAAGCATATAAATAGGTGAATAGGAATGTTTCGTGTAATTGGGGGTGCCTATATGAGCCTAAAAAAGCAACTTATCAAAAATTATTTAAAGATGCAGTTAGTAAGTAGTGACCCGGGGATATTAAAGATAAAGGTAAATAACTTACCTAAACTAAATGAAGACTATTTACAGTTTGCACCTTATATATATGAATTTCTAAAATTAAAACAAGGTATTAATGAGATACAACCAGATTTTACTTCCGGAGTTGTAACGATTTATTATGATTCTTTTATGCAGCCACAAGAGATTATTACATGGATTAATACAGTTATAGATGTTGCAATTGATCAAATGGATTATATAGCTGCAAATTGGGAAATAAATCAAGCAGAAGTAATTAATACTCTTAAAAAGATATTAATAGGAAAGATGTTTCAATGATTTAGGAATAAAAAATTAAAAAATAGGTTATGACAGAGATAGATAGCTTTGTTATAACCTTTTTTAATGAGGAAAGTCATAATAAATGCTTTAAGAATAAAGTCATTTTATAGTATAATGAAATCAATATAATTAGAAGGAGAAAATCAATGAAAATAATAGGTATTATTGGAGCAATGGAAGAGGAAGTAATATCACTTCGTAGAAAAATGGAACTTAAAGAGGTTCATCAAATAGCAGGGATGGAATTCTATGAAGGTACGATGAAAGATGTACAAGTTATTGTAGTAAGATGCGGTATCGGCAAAGTAAATGCTGCTGTATGTACACAAATTTTAATAGATAGATTTAATCCAACTTACATCATTAATACAGGAGTTGCAGGTGGCCTTCATCCAGAAGTAAATATTGGAGATGTAGTTATATCAAGTGATACAGTAGAACATGATATGGATACAACAGCTTTTGGAGATCCTAAAGGTGTTATTCCAAGAATGGATAATTCATTCTTTGAAGCAGATAACCAATTAGTAGAATTAGCAAAAGATGCAGCTAATGAAGTACTTAAAGAACATAAAGTTTGGGTAGGACGCATTGCTAGTGGCGACCAATTTGTAGCAAGTATTAAAGTAAAACAAGATATTTATACAACATTTACAGCATACTGTGCAGAAATGGAAGGTGCAGCAATTGCACATACTTGTTATTTGAATAAAATTCCATTTGTTGTAATTCGTGCGATTTCAGATAAAGCAGATAGTGGTGCAGAAATGAATTTTGAGGAATTTGTTAATTTAGCTGCACGTAATGCAAGTAAGATGATAGAAAGCATTGTAACAAAAATTGGATAGAATAGTGTATACAACGCACTTGTACTAATGTAAAAAAATGGTATAATATAGTTAAGTATAATTAAGTGGGGGTATATATGATAGGGGTATTGTTTGGGATAAATGCTTTACTAGCTTTAATTGTTACATTTACAACGCGTATGCTTCAAAATCATTTTGAAAAAATTAATAAGAGTATTCAGGTCTATCTTAATCCTAAGGCCTATAAAACAGAAAGTGAAATAGATTTTATACGTAATTTAATTGATAAGTACCAACGTGTTTTTGAAGCTCAAAATGGAGAGAACATTGAAGTAGAAACAATGGTTCAAAATGCCTTTTATGAGAAGAGAATAGGTAGATTTTCATATATTACGATACAAAATATTGCACTTAAAAGTAAGCTTGTTATGTGGGGAGCCTTAAGTATACAAGTATTTATAGAGATTTTGAGTAAATCACCTGGAAGTTCTATTAAGAATTTTATCTTTATTATTGCAAGTACAATTTTATGCTTAATCATTTCCTTAATGGGGGTTATTAAAAATATTGTTGAAGAAAGAGAACAACTTTTTATTAAGATTCAAGATTTTATGATTAATACTTATCCAAGTGAAATGAAATGGAAAGATAAACAAAAAGATGTTAAGGCACTACTTGCAAGGATAGAGGAATTAGAGGCAGAGTTAGAACAATATCATATGGGAAATGAAAAGCTTCCTCAAGCGACCCAGATAAATGAAGAAGACATTAAGATATTACTTAGCAAAATAGATTTATAAAGCATTCTCTAAAAAGAGAATGCTTTTTTGTATGAAAAGATATTATCTCCATAAAATAAGTAGGAGTTTAAATGATGGTATTCAAAAAAGGTTATTGCATAAATATTTATGCAATATTATGTGGAGTAACGTGCAAAAGTCTTTTTTAAATGAAAATTCTATTACATTTATTGGAATATTAAAGATTATAGGTTATAATAGGGTTTGGAAAAAAGGCAGACTAAATAGAGACTTCACAAGTAGATGCCTTAATTAAGGAGGATGAAGATGAGTAAAATCACTTTAGATTATTCTAAAACAGGTATTAATAAGCATGAAGTAGAGTTTTTTGAGGCACAAGTAAAATTAGCACATGAGATGCTACACAATAAAACAGGAGTTGGAAACGATTTCTTAGGATGGATTGACCTTCCTGCAGATTATGACAAAGCAGAATTTGAAAGAATTCAACAAGCAGCAGAAAAAATCAAAAATGATTCAGATGTATTAATCGTTATTGGTATTGGTGGTTCTTACTTAGGTGCTAGAGCTTGTATTGAAGCTTTATCTCATACATTCTACAATAGCTTATCTAAAGAACAAAGAAAAACACCAGCAGTTTATTTTGTAGGAAATAACATTTCTGGTACATACCTTAAAAACTTATTAGATGTTTGTGAAGGTAAAGAAGTTAGTGTTAATGTTATTTCAAAATCAGGTACAACAACAGAGCCAGCTATTGCATTTAGAGTATTTAAAAAATATATGGAAGAAAGATACGGTAAAGAAGCAGCTAAAGAACGTATCTATGCTACAACAGACGCAGCTAGAGGTGCTCTTCTTACATTAGCAAAAGAAGAAGGTTATGAAACATTTGTTATTCCAGATGATGTAGGCGGTAGATTCTCAGTACTTACAGCTGTAGGTCTTTTACCAATTGCTGTTGCAGGTATTGATATTGAAGCTTTAATGCAAGGTGCAGCAGAAGGTAGAAGTGAATATTCAAATGAAAATGTAGCAGAAAATGTTTGCTACCAATATGCAGCAGTAAGAAATGCGCTTCTTAGAAAAGGCAAAAACGTTGAGATTCTTGTAAACTATGAACCATGTCTTCAATACTTTGGAGAATGGTGGAAACAACTTTACGCTGAGAGTGAAGGAAAAGACCAAAAAGGTATCTTCCCATCTTCATTAAACTTCTCTACAGACTTACACTCATTAGGTCAATATGTTCAAGATGGTCAAAGATTTTTATTTGAAACAGTTCTTAATGTAGAAAGTCCAAGATTAGATGTAACATTAGAAGAAGAACCAGTAGACTTAGATGGTCTTAACTATTTAGCAGGTCAAACAATGGATTTTGTTAATAAAAAAGCATTTGAAGGTACACTTTTAGCTCACGTAGATGGTGGCGTACCTAATATTGTTGTAAATGTGCCAGAATTAGATGCTTTTACAGTAGGTAAATTAATTTACTTCTTCGAAAAGGCATGTGGTATTAGTGGTTATTTATTAGGTGTAAATCCTTTTGACCAACCAGGTGTAGAAGAATATAAGAAAAATATGTTTGCTTTACTTGGTAAAAAAGGATACGAAGAATTAAGAGAAGTACTTGTAAAAAGAATTAATGATTAATTAAAAGAGAGGTCGCTTTTAGCGACCTCTTTGTTATACAACGAAGTATAGAGTAGGAGTTAGGGAGTATCACTTTAAGTAAAGATTTGATATACTTGAGGAAAAAAGTATACGAGTAGGTGAGAAAATGGATGGACAAACAAGAAGAAAAGAAATGATACGTATGTTATTAGAGGCAACTAAGCCATTAAGTGGGACAGCTTTAGCTAATGCATTTGGAATTAGTAGACAAGTAGTAGTTCAAGATATTGCATTACTTAGAGCAGAAGGATATGACTTATTAGCAACAGCAAGAGGCTATATTCTTAATCAAGAAGCTGGCAATATGGTAAGTAGAGTGATACTTGTACAACATACTGCAGATCAAATAGAAGACGAATTAAATACTATTGTTGATAATGGTGGAAGAGTTAGAAATGTCATTGTAAGTCATAGTGTATATGGTGATTTAACAGGTGACCTCATGCTAAAAACAAGAAGAGATGTAAAGGGGTTTGTAGAAAAAGTAAAGCATAATGAAGCAGCTTTGTTATCTATTTTAACAGCAGGTATGCATATGCATACAATAGAGGCTACAACTGAAGAAGATCTTGATGTAATTGAAGAAGAACTAAAAGAAAAAGGATATCTAGTATAATAATTGACAAGTGTCTTGTCACATGATATGATGACCTCATTATAAGAATAATGGGGGGATTTCTAGATGCGTAGCTTTGTAGATAGATATCTTATTAAAGGACTAGGTGGAATGGCATCAGGGCTATTCTGTACACTGATTATAGGTCTTATTATTAAGCAGGTAGGTCTATTCTTTCCAGATACAGCAATAGGTAATGCTTTATTAGGAATAGCAGGTTTAGCAACTGTACTTACAGGTGTAGGGATTGGTATTGGAACAGCTCACCAATTAGAGGCATCTAAACTTGTACTTTATGCGAGTGCTATTAATGGTTTAATAGGTGCTTATGCAACAGGGTTTTTGAATGGAAGCCTCATTGTAGAAGGTAAGGTTATTCTTTCAGGTCCTGGAGATCCGGTAGGCGCATTTTTAGCAACAGTAATTGGTTTGGAGATAGGAAGGCTTGTGGCTGGAAAAACTAAATTAGATATTTTAGTAACACCAGCTGTAACAATACTAGCAGGTAGTGCAACTGCACTTCTTCTGGGACCTCCTATTTCTAGTTTTATGACAGGACTTGGTAGTATAATAGGTTATGCAACAGAGCTTCAACCATTTTTAATGGGAATAGTTATTTCGGTTCTAATGGGTATGTTCTTAACACTTCCTATTAGTTCAGCAGCGATAGCCATGATGCTGGGCTTATCTGGACTTGCCGCAGGTGCAGCTACTGCAGGTTGTACGGCACAAATGATAGGCTTTGCCGTGATTAGCTATAGAGAAAATAAAGTAGGTGGACTTTTAGCACAAGGATTAGGAACATCAATGCTTCAAGTGCCTAACATTGTACGTAATCCTCGTATTTGGCTACCACCTATTATTGCTAGTGCAATCACTGGTCCTATTGCAACAATGATATTTAAGATGGAAAATGTAGCTGCAGGTGCTGGAATGGGAACGGCAGGACTTGTAGGACCTATATTTACATGGCAAACTATGATTGAGACAACTCCACCTATGGAAGTAGCAATAGCAATTTTACTTGTTCAATTCATTTTGCCGGCAGGTATTAGCCTGCTTGTTTCTGAGATGATGAGAAAAAGAGAGTGGATTAAAATGGGTGATTTACAACTTGAATTATAGGAGTGAAAGAGGCTGTAGAAAACAGCCTCTTTTTGTTGGTAGAGGTAGTATTACAGGTTTGGTTATGTTAAGATAGTAGTACTATTTTATTTGATAGAAGGAGAAAGTATATGTTTGAACAGATAAAGAGTGAATTAAGTGGTGGTAAAAAAATATATATTTTTGAAGTGATTTCTATGATAGGATTTGTTTTACTGCTAACAGTGGGGAGTCAAATTCCGATATTAGCAACTACGATGGTAGGTAATATCATTATGTATGCTTGGATATTTATTAATCTATTAGTAATAGTTATTTATAACGTTCATGAATTTGTTAATATTATTATGAAACAGAAAGTAGTAGAAGGAAATATCATTAGATGTTTACTGATTAAATTTTTATTTTTTGTTTCTCTATTTATGATCAATATTTTCCCTATTACGATGCTTATGTTATTAGCAGGTGGAAGAATGGGAATTGATATGAGTTTGCCAATTTTTGCATTAATGGTAGCACTCTTTATAGTATGTTTAGCTAAAAAAGGTATTCCTTCAACAAAGGCGTTAACCTTTTTAGGAGTACTATGGTTTGTAACTATTTTTAGCGCACTTTATTTTGTATATCCTTTACTTTTTGTAGGTATTACTTCTCTTGTAAAACAAGAAATGATTTCATCAACAATATTAAGTATTATTTTCTTTGGTGGAGCATTACTCATATTCTATCAAATTATGAACCGTGTAAAAGCTTTTATAGAAGCTAAATAAAAAATAGGCACAAGATATTTTGAAAATATATCTTGTGCCTATTTTTTTATTCGCCATAATACTGGCCTATGCAATGTCTAATGCCTCCAGAAATAATGTCAGCCATTCGCATAACAATGGAAAGGCGAGTATTTTGAAGAACAACCATATTCATAAAGCTACTGAAATTTACAATTCCTGTAATGTGTAAATTTCCAATAGGTTGTAAATCTTTTTGTACCCCAGCACCAGGCCTAATGGCACCTTCCCCGATAGCAATAGAACCCACATTTTGCATGGTGCCAAGACAAGCATCTATAGCAATGACTAAAGCATTAGGATGACAGAATTGAACTTGTTGTGTTATTTCTTCTAAGTTTTTAGCATGAACAGGTGTGTCTAAGTTTCCATAGACATGTACGCTGTCGAAATCCAAATCTAGTAATTTGTAACCAATTAAAGGACCGAGGCTATCTCCAGTTGCTCTGTCTGTTCCAATACATATAATAACAAGTTCATGATTATGTCTAGGAAGGAGATTGACTAAATGATTATATAATGTATCACAAAAAGTAACGAAATGATTTGGGTCATCGATACTAATATAACGAGGTTTAGTTCTTTTTTGTAAGGTAGAATCCACTAAATATCACCACTTTCATTAGTATTATAGTTTACCAATTAATGGGGAAATTATTTATGTTTTTACACAAAAACCCATAACAATTTATGGTAAAAAATAACCTGTCTTGTTGTGTAAAAAAAGAGGGATAAAAAAATAGAAATCCTCGACAGGAAAGGTTAAATTATTTGATATGTATATAGTATGCTAAGAAAGTACAAAATGGATAAAAATGGAAGAGGTGTACTATGGGAACAATTATTTATGATCCAAAAAAGAAAAAAGGTAAAGAGCCAGAGAACAAACAAGAACAACAAGCAAAGGTAATTTCTGTAGAAGAATTAGCGGCAACAAGTGAGGTATTAGAATCAAATGGACAAGCTGAAGAAAGATATAATGCTTTAATTGAAAATATTGATTCTGTAAGACCTATGGGTGACACAGACTGTGACTATGTAATTTACTTAGAAGACTACGTTTATACATATATTTATCAGTATGCGAATACAGACTTAGCAAGTGAACATTCTGCAGTCATTGTTGGTGAGTACTACCCAGACAGTAAAGAAACTATTATATGTGGTATTATTCCAGTTGATAAAGAATTACTTTCACAAGATGAAGAATGGATTAATGAAGATGTAGTAGCAAACTTAAGAGAAGAACAAGAAAAGTATTTTCCAGGAGCAAGTCTTATCGGGTGGTTACATATGCAACCAGGATATGGCACAATGCTTACAATGAAAGAAGTAAAAGCACATAGAGATGTATTTGAAAAAGAAGGTACTTTATTACTTCTAGTTGACCCTATTAACAAAATCGAAACATTCTATGTATATGAAGATGATACATTAAAAGAACAAAGTGGATACTATTTATATTACGATAAAAATCCTTGTATGCAACAATATATGTTAGATAGACCTTTTATAAGTACTGAAAAAGAAGAGGTTGAAGACAATGTTGTAAATCAATTTAGAGAAATAGGTAAAATTCGTAAGAAAGAGTACGAGCAAAAGAAAAAGATGAATCTTACAGTTATTGCTGCAAGTATAGCTCTTCTTGCACTATCAGCAGTTGTATTAAAGATGAATGATCAAAATGCTAAGATTCAAAACTTACAAAATGAGCTTACACAAGTATCACAAAATACTCAGGGGAATATAGGGAATGCAACAGCTAAACCAGATGAAGAGGCAGAGTTTATCATTAGCCCAGAAGAAACAATAGATGCAGCAACTTCTAATGTAACAATTGTTGATAATTCAGATGCAGAATCTTCTACAGATGAAAATGCTCAAGAAGAAGTAAGTACAGATGAAGTAGTTGATAATGTAGAGCAAGTAAATGTAGAAGAAACTGAAACTGTACAAGTTGATAAGACTGAAGAAGTAGCTGTAACTGAAGAAAAACAAGTAGTAAGTGAAGAAAAGGAAGATAAGGTAGAGAGTGAATCAGAAGAGGCTTCTAATAAAGATTATATGGAATATGTAGTACAAGAAGGAGATTCACTAAGAAAAATTAGCTATGATCATTACAAAACAGAGCTTAGAACTAAAGAAATTATTGCTCTTAATGATTTAGAAAATGGGGATAATATTTATGTAGGTCAAACTTTAAAATTACCAACAGAATAATTCTGTTGGTAATTTTGTTGAATTTTTTGTATAATTATATTAATTTTACTAGGGGGGAATAAATATGAAAAAAGAACCATTAAAATGTTTATTTGTTGCATCAGAAGTCGCGCCATATGCTAAAACAGGAGGACTGGCAGATGTAGCCGGAGCATTACCAAAACAATTAAAGGAAAATGGTATAGATGTTAGAGTCGCTATGCCATATTACAAACAAATAGAGAATAAATTCTTTGAACATGAGTCCCATTTTGTAACAAGTTTTGATATGTGGCTTAACTGGAGAAAAGAAGGCGTAGGGATCTACTATGATGATACAATTGTTCCAACATATTTTATAAGAAGTGAGCACTATTTCCATCGTGATGGATTTTACGGAGAATATGATGACTATGAAAGATTTGCCTTTTTCTGTAAAAGTGTTCTTGAAATGTTAAAACATATTGATTTTAAACCAGATATTATTCATTGTAATGACTGGCAAACAGGGCCTATTTGTTTATTGTTAAATCAGAAATATCGTTTAGATCCGTTCTATGAAAAGATAAAATCTGTATTTACCATCCATAATATGAAGTTCCAAGGCATTTTTGGTAAAGAGCAAGTATTAGATGTATTAGAATTAGATGAAGGATATACTTCATCAGAGGCAATAGAGTTTAATGGTGGTATGAGCTTTATGAAGGCAGGGTTATTATACTGCGACCAGATTTCTACAGTAAGTCCAACTTATGCTGAAGAAATTAAAACTTGGGAATATGGATGTGGGCTTAATGAACTTCTAGAAAAGAAACTTTATCATAAAGTATGTGGTATTTTAAATGGAATAGATTATGAAAGATATAATCCACAAACTGATCCTTACATATATGAAAGATACGATGCAGAACATATTGAAAGGCGTAAGCTTAATAAACGTGCATTCCAAAGAGAATATGGACTTGAACAGTCAGATGCTATGATGATTGGTATTATTTCAAGAATTACAGATCAAAAAGGTTTTGATCTTATGAAACAAACACTAGAAAATAAATGGATTATGGATAAAATCATGGACATGGATATCCAATTTGTTTTACTAGGTACAGGTGAGTATGAATATGAGCAGATGTTTAAGTACTTTGAAGAAAAGTATGATAAGAGAGTAAGCATTAATCTCAAGTTTGATGAAGAATTAGCTCAAAAAATCTATGCATCTTCAGATGTATTTTTAATGCCATCTGCATTTGAACCTTGTGGATTAGGTCAAATGATGGCTATGAGATATGGTAGCGTACCTGTTGTAAGACAAACAGGAGGATTAAAAGATACAGTTCTTCATTATAATGAAGAAACTAAAGAAGGAACAGGTTTTGAATTTGTAGATTATTGTGGTTATTGGCTCTTTAAGAAAATAGAGGAAGCATACTACTACTACAAAGAAAAACCAAGTCATTTTAAACAAATTCAAGTTAATGCAATGAATACATGTTTTTCTTGGCAACATTCAGCTGAAGTGTATGAAGAAATGTATAGACGCATTATGGAGTAAAATACAGAGTAAAGAGGTGTTATATAACACCTCTTTTTTTATATTAGTAACAATCACTTTGAAATTATGAGGGGATGGTGTATGATAAAAATAAAAAAAGCGAGAACATAGGAGGAATGAGGGTGAAGAAGGACAAAAAGCTCATTACAGGTAAACAAACAACCTGGATCCTTTTAGGCGTATTATTTATATGTATTGTAGGTATAGGTATTTTACAATGGGCGAAAGTAAATGAAGGATTGGTATACTATGAATTAGGTGAGACCGTATTCACACATTCAGAACAAAAGAGTGAGTACATAGATGTAAATGCTAATCAAATTATTCGTCTAACATCAGATGGTATAACGGCCTATGATTTAAAGGGTAATGAAGTATGGAATAATGCATTAACATTAGATAAACCTATTGTACGACATAAAGGTAACTATCTTGCTATTGCTAATAAGGATGGAAAAACACTATCAATTTTTAATGAAAAAGGTAAAAGAGGAGAAGTGCAGACTACTAATCCTATTATCTATTTTTCGATAAATTCTAATGGTGATGTTGCTGTTATTGAAAAGACAGAAGATGGACATATTACATCCGGATATAATGCTGGTGGTGAAGGGCTAGGTGTAAAAGGCGTATCTTATATTAAAGATGCAGGATTTCCTATTAGTGCAGAAGTATCTCCAGATAGGCAATTGTTACTTGTAAGCTATGTAGACTTATATAATCCAATTGTAAGTTCAGCATTAAATGCAGTTATTATTAATAAGACAGGGACGGAAGAAGTATTTAATACAAAATACGGAATAGATGATAAGGATAATATTGTCTATGAGATAGAATTTATAACATCAAATATATGGGCTGCTATAGGGGATAGCAAGATAACATTCTATAACTTACAAGGTGAAAAGATAAAAGATATTCCGAACTTCTATTTGAAGTATACACCGTATGTAGATGGAGAACTGAAATCAAGTCAATATTTACCTATTGTAAGTACTGGAAGAGGATCTAGTGCTTCTGCAAATGATCGCTTAACTATATTGAATGGTTCAGGGGATGAGGTCATTAGCCAGGAATTTGATAAGCCAGTAACTTATTTTAATGCTACGGATCGTGGTATTGTAATAGGTCAAGGGCAAAGTTTTACAGGATATAGTAAAACAGGAGAGGTTAAATTTATTTTTGAGGCAAATCAAGATGTAAGTAAAGTATTATACATAGGTAATAAAGTAGTAGCAGTTACTAAAAATGAAGTTAAAGTATTAAATCCTATTAATCAAAGGGGGAATAATTAATGCTTGATTTAATTATTATTGCTATTATTGCTATAACAGCAATAATAGCGGCAAAGGTAGGTTTAATAAGAACAGTTTATCAATTTTTTTCATCAATTCTAGCACTTGTATTAGCATTCTTTATTTATCCGGTGATAGAAACTATTTTAAAACTCACGCCACTTTATACATCCATCCAAGATGGTGTAAGAAGTATCTTGCCTGAAGTTGGGAATATAGGTTTACAAGGACAAGCTCAGCTTATCCGAGAAAATTTCAATTGGATGCCAGAATTTTTAATTAATAAATTAATAGAAAACAATAACCCAGAAATTTATAATTTATTAGGTGTTTCAACATTAATAGACTATATTGTAACTTCTATAGCTAATATATGTATAATGGCAATTGCACTCCTTGTTTGTTTTGTTGTCATTAAGATTGCTTTAACCATTGGAGTGGGCGTATTAGATTTAGTAGCGAAGCTACCAATCCTAAAAACAGCAAATACCTGGGGTGGTTTTATAGTAGGAATTATAAAAGGAATGCTTATTGTGTGGATTGCATGTTTAATTATTCCATTCCTTATAATGCTTCCACAGTTTTCAGGCTTAGAGGCACTTGTAGAACAATCTTATTTGATGAATTTGTTCTATAATAATAATATTATTTTAGAGATTATTATGAGTTTGAAACTTTAAGAAAGTGTCATATCCGGTAAAAATATAATAGAAAAGATAAAAGCGTAGGAATCTCCTACGCTTTTATCTTTTGGTAGTCAAGCACTTTAGACTCTTACAACTAATATTATAAATTATACTACTATTTACATTAGGGGAGGGTCAAAAGTGGATAACATTATAGAGATGAAAAATATTTATAAGAACTTCTACACAGATGAAGGCGAGATAACGGTTTTGCAAGATGTTAACGTCGCGCTAGAAAGGGGTAAGATCTTAGGAATTTTAGGGCCTTCAGGAAGTGGTAAATCAACACTTCTTAATATATTAACCAATTTACTTACGCCTACAAGTGGTGAGGTAAAAATAGAAGGAAAAATAGGATATATGTTTCAAAAAGATCATCTTTTAGAATGGCGAACAATTATGGACAATATTACTATTGGATTAGAAATACAGAAGAAGGTAAATGATGAAGCTTTAAAAAGGATTGAACATTTACTTAAAATGTATGGGATATGGGAGTTTAGAAATAGATATCCTAAGGAATTATCTGGAGGAATGAGGCAAAGGGTAGCTCTTATTAGAACATTAGCCACTGATCCAGATGTACTTCTATTAGATGAACCATTTTCAGCTTTAGATTATCAAACAAGATTAATGGTAAGTGATGATATTTATAAGATTATACGAAAAGAACATAAAGATGCTATTTTAGTTACACATGATATATCAGAAGCTATTTCGATGTGCGATCAAATTGCGGTTTTATCTAAGAGACCTGCAACTGTTAAGAGCCTTTATAACATATCTTTAAGTGTAAAAGATAAAGAAAAAACTCCACTAGTATGTAGAAAGGCACCAGAGTTTAAAGACTATTTTGATGCACTATGGAAGGAGTTAGATGTTTATGAAGGCGAATAGAGAAACACAGCAACTAAGCATAGGATATGAAAACTATATTAAAGATAAAAAAAGGAAGAAAAGAAACATTATATTAATTCAACTACTTACCATAGTTATTTTTATAATGCTATGGGAAGTATTAGCCAGACTTGGTGTTATTAATACATTTTTATTAAGTAGTCCATCAGCAATTGTAGAGTTATTCATGAAATATCTTTCTGATGGAAGCATTTTCACGCATATTGCAGTATCTGTATGGGAGACTATACTAGGATTTGTCATAGGTACTGTACTAGGGTTAATCGTAGCAATTATGCTATGGTGGTCTCCAACTTTATCTAAAATATCAGATCCTTTTTTAGTTGTATTAAATGCACTTCCTAAAACGGCATTAGCCCCTATTATTATAGTTTGGGCAGGAGCAGGGATTAAAGGTATCGTTGTAATAGCTATTACTATTTCAATTGTAAGTACTATTTTGTCAGGATATAATTACTTTACTAACGTAGAAGAAGAAAAGATACTTATGTTGAAAAGCTTTGGTGCAAATAAGTGGCAAATATTAACTAAACTTATTCTCCCTGCCAATATAGGAAATATTATTAATATCGTAAAGATTAATATTGGCCTATCATGGGTAGGCGTTATAGTAGGAGAATTTTTAGTTTCAAGAAATGGTATTGGTTATCTTATCGTTTATGGTGGTCAAGTATTTAGGTTAGATTTGGTTATGATGGGAGTCGTTGTACTTGCCTTATGCGCATGGATTATGTATGAAGGAATCAACTTAATAGAAAAATTATACTGGGCAAAAAGGTAACAATGGTCAAGGGTTATGATTATGCTATATTAGGGAAGGTAAAAACTACCAATTAGTGAGGTGAATAACTAATGAAGCATATGAAAGCTTTAATTGGCATAATGCTTGTTATTGTATTAGCTGTAATCGGTGTAGGATGTAATAAACAACAAGGTGGACTTGATAAGATCAAACTAGCAGAAGTAACACATTCAGTTTTTTATGCACCTCAATATGTAGCAATTGAAAAAGGTTTCTTTAAAGATGAAGGAATTGAAATAGAATTGCTAGGTGCACAAGGTGCAGATAAAACGATGGCTGCCTTATTATCAGGAGAAGTACAAATTGGTTTAATGGGGCCAGAAGCATCTATATATGTCTATAATCAAGGAAGTAAGGACTACTCAGTTTGCTTTGCACAACTTACAAAAAGAGACGGAAGTTTTATTGTAGGTAGAGAACCAAATGAGAATTTTACTCTTAAAGATTTAGCAGGTAAAGAAATTCTCGGGGGAAGAAAAGGTGGAGTACCAGAGATGACATTAGAATATGCCATTAAGAATAGTGGATTAACTATTGGGACAGATACAGCAAATGGAGAAGTTAATGTAAGGACAGATATTCAATTTGCAGTAATGGCAGGTTCTTTTACAGGTGGCGAAGGTGATTATGTAACTCTATTTGAGCCACTTGCAACATCATTAGAAAAAGAACAACAAGGTTATATTATGACATCAGTAGGTGAAGAAACAGGGGAAATCCCTTATACAGCATATAGTGCACTTTCATCTTATATGGAAAAGAACCCAGATGTAATTGAAAGATTTACTAAAGCCATTTATGAAGGACAACAATTTGTACAAACACATTCAGCTGAAGAAATAGCACAAATTATAGCACCACATTTTACAGAGCTCTCATTAGAAGACTTGACAACAGTAGTTGCTAGATATCAAGCTATTGATGCTTGGTGTGACAATCCTATTCTTAAAGAAGAAAGCTTAAGCAAATTGATGGATGTTATGGAACTTGCAGGAGAACTAGATCAACGTGCACCTTATGACAAGATTGTAACAACTAAATATGCAGAGAGTGTTATGAAATAAATGTAATAAAAGAAGTATAGATAAAGTACAAATAGTAGTTTCTAAAGTTCAAGTGAGTTTAAGTATTCATTTGAAAGAGTAGATTATGAATTATAGTATATAGTAAAGACATTGCAGATTCATGCAATGTCTTTACTATTGCTATACAATAAGATAGATGGATAAAAAGGAAGGAATAGACAATTAAAAATATGTATAAAAAAGGAGATAGGTAGCCAAACTATCAGAGGAAAAAAGATGAAAAAGAGTAGGTTTACAATAAAAAGAAAAAAAACTAAGAAAAAAAGTATTTAACTTGTTGACAATGGTTAAGCAGTATGATAACATAGTCAATGTCGCTGAGGGGCAAACGCCACAGCGAAAAGAATTTGAACATTGAAAATAAAATAGTAACCATTAAACCAGTCGATTCAAAAGTCACTT
>NZ_JAQIFT010000013.1:0-68930 GCF_027857615.1 Holtiella tumoricola | reverse complement strand
TTATATTCTAAGCCTTCTTTAACAATTATAATAAAAGTCACCAAAGGGTTTATAAGCTATCTTTGCTAGTCTTAAAATGGCTAGGGTAACAATGACTTAAAAATAATAAAGAAGTTGCCGATATAAATTTATATAGACTGAAAGGAAGAATACATATGCAGCAAAAGAAAAGAAAACCTATTCCTACAACTGTATGGTTTAATATAGGAATGTTGGTAATTGCAATGGGATTATTTGTTTATGAGCAATATATATCTGCCGTACTTATTATTATGTTGGTGAGCATCGTTGGCGTTATAGACTTACTTATGCTACCTTGTGCAACTGTTCTTTTAAGAGACAAGGTTAAGAAAAAAGAACTTAGAGTATATAAAAATTTTGCTAAGTTTTATTTAAGTAATCGAAGACTTGCTTATTCTAAAGGAAACTTTGAAAAGGCGATAGATAATAATTGGATTGATATTGCCACTATGTTTATCTTGTTAGGCATACAAAAAAACTATGAAAAAAGTGAAAGAGATACTTTGCTTTTGAAAGTTTTTAAGAAAGATTATGGTAAGATTTTTGAAGTACTTACTAAGGGGGGTTTTAAGGGTGACTTTAGAATAGAAGAGACTGGTGAACCTTTTATTTTTGAAACCTTAAAGCAAGATAATCCTTTATATTTAGAACTCTTGTTAAAAGGTAAAGTAGAACCGGATCAATTAAATTTAGAAAATGAAACCCCTATTTATATAACTATAAAAGAAAGTTTAAATGAGCATTTACAAGTGCTCTTGAAATATTCAACAGATTTAAATCAATTAAATAAGGAAGGTTTAACCCCGCTGTTTTATGCAGTAAAAGAAGGTAATATAGAAGCCTGTGAACTTATATATGACAAAATTCAAACTGAAAAACAACCTCATGAAATAAAGTTTGAAGCATTGAAGGATCCCCTTTTAATGAATCAACCACGTGCTAAGGGAGATACAGAATTAATGATTAAGCTCATTGCCTCAAAGGATAGAGCAACCTTAGAAATTTTAGAACAATACTTTAAAAATAAGAAAGATTATAGACTAGATGTTCAAACAGGAGTAGAACTATATGTACGTTTAAGCCGCATTGAAGCCACTATGGAGCAGCATGAGGCAGTTACTCATGAAGTGCAAGAAATGAGTAGTGAAGAAGAATGTAAAAAAGATTTATATCACTATATTTTAAAGCGTTATAAGTTTAGTCCTGTAGGGAAATTTAATATCGATAGAATATATAAAACCCCTAAATGTATCGATAGTTTTAAAGAACCTTGTAAACAGTGCAATGGAAGTGGGGAAATGACTTGTTCACATTGTGATGGACAAGGAGAAGAACCTTGTGAGACATGTCATGGAACAGGTGAAACAGTATGTACAAAATGCCAAGGAACTTTAAAGATGTCTTGTAAAGCGTTGAATAAGTACATAGAATGTAAAACATGTCAAAAAGGAAATTATACCTGCGTACATTGTGATGATAAAGGTATAGCAGAGTGTCCCGAATGTAATGGGCGTGGTGTAGCAAGGTGTACTTGTCCAAAAGACAAGAAAATTAAATGTCCACATTGTGATAAAGGTTATATCTTTATTAAAGATGGTATGTATAAAAAATGCCCACATTGTGATGGTGGAGAAATGTGTGGACTTTGTCAAAATACAGGCTGGGTAAATGAGAAGTTTAAAGATAAGGGGTATGCTTGTAAAGTATGTAAGGGCACGAAGAGGATTACTTGTCATAAATGTAAAGGAACTAAAAAAATTAAATGTAAAAAGTATTATGAAATGGATTGTGATTGTCAAACAGGGAAGCAAGTTTGCGAAACCTGTGAAGGAAGCGCTAAAGTACCATGTAAACAGTGCTTAGGGAGTAAAAAGGAAAAATGTACTGAATGTACAGAAGGTTATATTTATACCAATGTAAGTATTGATTTTAAAGCAAAACAAGTATTACAAGATGAAATGATTATAGGACAAAATAGTAAGAAAGTAATCCTTAAAGATTTATTACCTCATATGGTAGATAAAGTGTGTAGTGCAGATGAGATGATTAATAAAGTCTATACTTTAATACGTGTAGACTTAAAAACGTCAGATGTACTTATTCGTAATGCTTCTATGCAAGAGCAAGTACACCAGATGATTAAGAATAAATCTGAGGAAGGTATGTTAGATATTTTAGAACTTGTTCCACTTGAATACACACGTATTACTTTTGAAGAGCGCTCAGGTAATCGAATGGAGAGTATTTTAGTTGGAGAAAACTTCTTTAAGAGCTATAATGGATAGGGTATGACTTGAGAATTATTGAATATAAGTGTAAAATTACATATACTAACCAATCATACGACTTAAGGAGTTATCTCATATGAAAAGATGGCAAAAAATAGTGGGTACCTTATTCATTGTAAGTGTGTTAAGTGTAGGTGGTATTAGTTATTGGCAACGTGAAAATATCCATACACTTTTGACAGGTCTTCAATATTCATCTGAAGTTTTGCAAGAACAAATGATTGCAAGCCAAGACGCAGTCAATCAAATTCTTACACAGTATCATTTAGATACAATGAGAACGTTAACAATAGAAGAGATGGAGCAATTAGAAACAGGTGAACTTTCCATTGAAGAAGCAACCAATCGCCTTGTTGCATCACTAGGAAATAAGGGAAATGGACAAGAAACAGAGCTAGAAAATAAAAATCTAGACCAAGTCATAAATGAAGAGGCAAAAGAACAAGTAAGCCCAGAGGCTCAGCTTGTGGCAAGTTATACAGCAAAGATGTATGCACTACGTGGTAAGTATATGGGACAGTTAAAAGGAATAGAGTCACAAGGATGGGCACTTTTAAATCAATATAAAAGTGGAAGTCAATCTATTTCTAAATTAACTTCTCAAGGTATGAGTCTTATGGGACAAGCAACTAAACTAGAATCACAATGTGATCGTGAGGTAGAGGATGTATTAGCAAGTTTATTGCAAGAACTCAAGGCAATAAAAGGTGATACGCAAGTAGTTCAAACGATGCGCCAAGCTTATTATACAGAAAAGAGTGCACAAAAGGCTTATTATGTTTCACTCATTCCAAGTAGAAACTCATAATATACTTTAAAAAGAGTTGAAATGCAGATTAGTACTCTAAATAATAGAAACATAAAAGTACAGTACTCAAAGCGTTAATAGGAGTATTGTACTTTTTATTTGATATCTTATAATTGTCTTATATGAAAATAGTTATAGAGTTTACCAGGAAAATTATAGACTCCTCTAAATAGATAAGGAGATAAAAGGGAGACAGATTAAGATGGATACGTTAGAAGCAATTAACCAGTTAGCAAAGTTCCTTGCAAGAAGAGATATTGAAGCAGTGAATGCAAAAACAGTTGACCTTATTATATTACTTGGAAATGCCTTGCCTTATACCATTGAGTTTGTGGCAGACTTGTATCATAAAGGTATAGGAAAACAGGTGATGATTGTAGGTGGAAAGGGGCATTCAACAACCTATTTATGGGAAGCCTTAAAGCAGGATAAACGCTATACACACATGGAGGTAGAAAATCAAGCTGAATCAGAACTTTTTAAAAGGATACTGGTTGAACAGTATCATCTACCCAAAGAAGCCTTATTTATTGAAAATCAGTCTACAAACTGTGGCAATAATGCAACCTATGCCATTGAAAAAATGGCTGCCTATCATCTTGATCCTAAATGTATTTTAATTATACAGGATCCAACAATGCAGATGCGTAGCCATCTTACTTTTATGAAGTATTTAAAAGAGGTTAAGTTGATTAGTTTTGCACCTTTTATACCTTATCTTAAGCAAGAAGGAGAAGAGTATTTTATAGAACCCCGTTCTATAAACGGATTATGGGATGTAGAACGGTTTATATCCCTCGTGATGGGAGAAATCCCAAGGCTTAGGAATGATGTCAATGGCTATGGTCCAAAAGGAATGAATTTTATTTTCCCTATTGAACTACCACCAGAGATAGAAGCTTGTTATAGCTATGTTCAAGACTACGGACTTCAAAACTTTGGTCACACTGTAAAGGACAGGCCCCGTGAATCTAAATATGAAGTATAAGATTGGTGATATTTGGTATAAAAGTTTTCGAGACTACATAAGGTGTAATAACTCTAAAGAGAGGAATTAGACCTATGCAAATTTGTTATATTCCAGCAAAACAAAAATCTTCTAAAGAAAATCAGGTACTACTCTACAGCAGTAGTATAACCTATTTATTAGGCGCTATTTCTAGAATAGGTGATTCGCAAGTGCGGCTTTTACTAAACATATGTCTTATATTAGGAGCTGTAGCAGGTACTCAAGGAATGATGAATGTGATAAAAAAGGCAAAAAAGTAACTACATAATAAAAATAGACACTGCCTACTGGACAGTGTCTATTTTTATGTGCTTATTTATTTGACAAAGCTTCCAATAACTTCATTAACCATTTTACCATCAGCTTTACCTTTGAAGAGTGGCATTAAGTTTTTCATCAAAAGCCCTTTATTAGATGTATCAAGGCCTTGTTCAGTAATTGTTTTTTTAACTAAACTTCGTACTTCATCTTCACTCATTTGTTGTGGTAAGAAGGCTGATAAGGCTTCTAATCTTACCTTTTCTTCTTCTACAAGATCAAGGCGACCACCAGCAGTATAGGCATCGATAGATTCTTTAACTTGTTTTACTTGCCTATTAAGCAAAGCAAGTTCTTCATCTTCAGTTAAATCTGCATGTTTTTCCTTTGAAGCTAATTTAATATCTGAAACAACTGCGCGCAGTGCATCTCTTTTTATGGCTTCTTTATTACGCATGGCCTCTTTAACGGCATCATTTAATATTTCTAATAACATCTTTTGTCCTCCTAAAAAAATAATTTTAATAGATAAAATAGATTATAACATATTGTTGTCAAATTTATAGACAAAATTTCGTTTAATATAGATAAATTTCAGATGTAGTATATAGAATACATAAAAAATGTTAGAGATTAATAATGATTTTAATCTCTAGATAATAAAATAGTAATAGGAATAAATAAAATGCACAAGATTAGGGGGGAGTCACAATGAAAAAGTATGATGTAGGGTGTAGGAAATGGATGCAACTCATGAGATGGGGTAAAGGGGTGGAACTTTTAACAGAAGAAAGTTTAACACTAGATACAGTATTTTTTCATGGGGTTATTATTAATAGTCATGGTGGACATTATGAACGTTGGATTCATTTATCTACATTAGATGAAGTTATTGGCTTTCTGACTTATGCTTTTTTACCTACTGCATTCTATAGTATTATGAATAAAGAGAATATCTTTTGTATGCCTACAGATTGTTCCTTTGATGAGATGATTGAGCTTTTAGAAGAAGATTTGTCTATTTATAAGGCTGAATTGTTACCTTATATGAAAGTGGTAAGTCATCAATTGGATCAGCTAAAGGCTGGTACTTGGGTAGAAAAAAGAGGAGTACTTAAGACCATAGAACGTCTTATAGAACAAGCCTTTAAAGGTGAATGTAGCCGATTAATCGGTTTTCAGATTTTCTACTCCCCTCTAGAAGTAGGGGAATGTTTAGTACGTTGTTATCGGGATGATGATTTGTTTGAAGAAGATGTAATAGAGCAAGTGATAGGTTTTACACAAGCCCAATGGCTATCTATTTGTCAAGAAGCGCTCATTAAACGAAGCAGTAAACAGAAGTTTATAGAGATTATGAATCAATATATGTTGGATATTTTATAGATGTTTTATTATAGAACTAAGCCCTAACACCTAAAAAGAGAAGATACTTAAAATAAAGTATCTTCTCTTTTTAGATGTAAAGTTCTTTAAACTAAGCGTTTACAATTTCGCCACCATTAATATGAATGGTTTGACCTGTTATATAGGATGCTGCTTCGGAGGCTAAGAAGACATAAGCACCGGCACATTCTATAGGTTGGCCAGCACGAGCAAGCGGTGTGTTCATCCCGAATTGAGCCACTTTGTCTGCTTGGAAAGAAGAAGGGATGAAAGGTGTCCAAATAGGACCTGGTGCAACTGCATTAACACGTATGCCAGATTTAGATTTAGCAAGGGAAAGAGAAAGGGAGCGTGTAAAAGCTGTCAAAGCACCTTTTGTCATTGAATAGTCTATAAGCGTGTCATGTCCATGGAAAGCTACAACAGAAGTAGTATTGATGATACAAGCCCCTGATTTGAGGTGGGGAAGGGCAGCTTGTGTAATATGGAAGGTGCCATAGACATTTGTTTTAAAGGTTCTATCAAATTGCTCATCTGTAATGTCTTCTAGTTTTTGAGCTTCAATTTGAACAGCGGCATTATTAACTAATATATCAAGTTTTTTGAAGTGTTCAAGTGTAGTGGTAAGAACACGTTCACATTCGGCTTTTTGGGTAATGTCAGCTTGAATAAGAAGACAGGTGCGACCAATGGCTTCGATGGCTTGCTTAATAGTTTCGGCATCGTGAGATTCATTGAAATAAGCAATAGCTACATGAGCCCCTTGTTTGGCATAAGCTAAAGAGACTGCACGACCAATACCGCTATCGCCACCAGTGACAAGTGCGACTTTATCTTGAAGTAAATTACCTTTTAAAGCGTAAGGATCTGCATCATAGAGTGGTAAGGGATTCATCTCTGATTCGAGTCCAGGATGCTGGTTTTGATGTTGAGCAGGAAAAGCTGTAGGAAAATTGATCATAAAGAACCTCCAATATTAATAATTTTTCTAAGGTTATTATGAGTCAAAAGATCGGAAAGTATATTGTAAAAATTATTCAGACAAAATATACTTAAAGAGTTAGGCAAGTAGACAAGGATGAATACTGTTTAAAATAAAAATAGGTAAATTATGCAAACAAGAAAAATATGAGGAAATAAAGGGCGTATGTGAGATAGGAGTCAAAATATATCATTTATGGAAAGGAGAAAGGAATGAGTAGATTGAGGTTGGTTTTACCATCTTTGGCAGATAAAGAACGTGTCATGGACTACAGAGAAGAATTTATTAGAAATAATGAGCGTATGGATGGTTGTGCAACACTAAGAGAAGCAAATACATTTGAAGAATGGTACCAAGTATTCCAAGATACTTTAAAAGAAGAAACCGTAAGACCTGGATTTGTACCAGCAACGACCTATCTTGCAGTAGATGGGGACGAAAAATTAATAGGAATGATTGATATTCGCCATAGGTTAAATGAGTATTTATTAAATTATGGAGGACATATAGGTTATAGCGTAAGAAAATCTGAAAGAAGACAGGGCTATGCTACTGAAATGTTAGGGTTAGCATTGGAGAAATGTGTAGAACTGGGAATAAAAGAAGTTTTAGTAACTTGTAATAAAGAAAATGTTGCATCGGCTAAAACTATTCTGAGCAATGGTGGAAGGTTAGAAGATGAACGTTCAGAAGAAGAGGTGTGTATTCAAAGATATTGGATTCACTTAGGGGAGATTAAATGAAAAATACAATGCAGCTTTGGAGAGAGGATGATAAGTGTGATTTATTATAATGATGAAAAGTTACTTATAAGAAGTATGCGAGAATCAGATGGAGATGTATTTTATAATACGTATTTATCTTATAACTGGCATCCTGAGAGGAAGACTTATAACAATTACTACAAAGAACAAGAAACTGGGAAGAGAAAAGTATTTATAGCAGAATATGAAAATCAGGTAGCAGGAATCTGTACACTTGTTCTAGAGCCAACAGAGGGACCATTTGGTGGTAAAGGTATGCCAGAAATCGTTGATTTATGTGTATTTTTTCATTTGCATCATATGGGGATTGGAAATAAGCTTTTAGATGTTGTAGAGGCAGAGGCTTTTAAGCTAAGTAATGAGGTTTATTTAGCAGTAGGAGTACATTCAGGCTATGGAATAGCACAGCGTATGTATATCAAACGCGGCTATATTCCAGATGGTACAGGGGTATGGTATCAGAACAAGCAGCTTGAGCAATATGCGGTCTGTTGTAATGATGATGACTTACTACTATTTTTATCAAAAAAGTTAACAGTATCATAAGAAAAAGGAGGTTTTGTTAATGAATGCTATCATGTTTTTAGTTCAAGTATTAGTAACTTTGACATTTTATGGGTTAGGTATTTATGCTTTAGTGTTACTGATTCAAGCATTAAAAATTTATATAAAGAAGAATTCTTAAATCAAAAAGATGTAACACATTGAATTATAAAATATGTTACATCTTTATTTATCTATACAGTCTTAAGTTAAAGCATGGATAATGAAGGGCTATTAAATCTATAGCCAAGTCACTTTAGCCTCTTGTCTAGGAACAGTTCTTTTGTAGTTGACATCAGGATAGCCAATGACTAAGCAAGAGATAAGTTCCTTACTATCTTGTATACCAAGTAAGTTTAGAATGGCTTGATTATCTTGAGCAGCGTGTAAGAAAAAGCCATTATAGAAAGTACCAAGACCTAAAGCATTTACCATTAATTCCATATTTGTAGAAGCTAAGCCACCGTTAATAGGCGTTGGAGAAGTAACAAGGACTACTAATGGTGCATTAAAGAAAAGTCTATCATTTTGTAATGGATCTTGCTTGTAGGCGTTGTAGCTATGAATCCAGAGATGAGCATATCTTTTAAGGTGTTCGGTTTCAGGTGTTAAGTTTGCAAGGATTGCTTCACCTTTTTGCTTCAAGCTTTCGTAAGCAAGTACTTTTAAATCATTAAGTTTTTCTGAAACCACAATATAAGATACATCTTGGCTATTTCTAGCGGTTTGAGTAAATCTTCCCGCCTCAAGAATCTTAAGAATTTTATCTTGTTCAATGGATTTATTTTTAAATCTTCTAACGCTTCTTCTGAATTTAATAAAGTTTAGGAGATGATCAGCCTCAATAGTAAACGTATCTTTCTCATAAGGAACTACGTCATCCATCTTATAGGTATCTGTTGAGACAGCTTCTACTGGGCAGATGGCAACACAGTGGCCACATTTCATACATCCGTCATTATTGATCACAGCTTTTCCTTCTTCTAAAGCAATGACATGAACAGGGCAATCTTTGATACATTGGGTACAAGCAATACATTTGTTTTTATCTACATTAAACATGAAAATCAACTCCTTTATTTTGATTCGTTTTGCCAAGATAGGATATAAGTAAAGTTTTTATCTTGGTCATCTTTGATTTGATTTAGTATGGCAAACGCTCCACTTATACCTTTTTCAAGGGCTGTTAAATGGAAATGACAAAGGGCTATTCCTATATCGATTTTAGTTAAACCTTTAGTACTACTAAGGTAAAAGTGTAGCATAGTCTTATCCTTTAATACTCTCCAAGGTTGTTTATTAATAGCTGAAGGTGCTAACCTTAACATTTCAAGTGGTTCGAAATAAGGGTCAGCATGATTAGGTTGAAGAGGTGTATCAAAATTCTGATTGAAGAACAGCTCAGTATAAGGCTTACGTTTATTCGTATTCTCACCAATCAAAGCAGCAATTAAAGATTTTTTTCCACCTTCATAACCTACAGGTGAGACGATAGGTAATATTTCAGTGTCGGATAAGTTCGTAGCTTTGGCAAATCCTCCTTTATTAAAGGTTCCACCTAACCATACTGTACCTAGGCCTAAGGCAGTACAATATAAAATAACTTTTTCTAATGTATAGCCTAATGCGATAAGTGATAAGTCATCTTGTTCACAAGCCGCTGCTAAGAAATAATTTGCGCCTTTAATGACACCATAGGTACCAAATTTTGTTTCTTTATCTGTAAGATCTTTTTTTATGAACTTAATTTTTACCTTTTTATGAAAAGGATTTTCTACCGTAGCAATGTAAGTTTCTATTTTGTTGATGACCTCTTGAGAAAGTGGTGTATCACTATAATTTCTAACGGAATGTCTCAGCTTGATAAGGTCTTTTGCTGATTGATGCAATGTATCATCCATAATGTGTACCTCCAATAGTTGTAGTTGGTTTTATATGCGCAAAACTTATAAATTTTTCTTGATTAAATTTTACTATTTGATAAGATAATGAGAGTATAACATTGTTTAACATTACATGTCTAATACAATTAAATCATAAAACTATAACTAAAAGTTATGAATGGAGATCAAATGAACTTACAACAACTAGAGTACTTTAAAGTGATTGCCAGTACAAAAAACTTTACAACAGCTTCTAATCTATTATCGGTCACTCAACCAGCACTCAGTAAGGCTATTGCAAAATTAGAGGAAGAATTAGATGTTTCACTTTTTGCAAGAGATGGGCGTAACATAGAGATTACCCATTTTGGGGAAGTCTTTTTGAAATATGCAGATGCAGCATTAAATGAAGTCCAAAGAGGCAAAGAAAAATTGCAAGAGATGAAAAGGTGCAAAGATTGTGTCATTTCTATAGCGTCAACGTATTGTTTAGGTGCGACTTTCATTCCTTTTTTAATAAGTAATTTTCTAAGTAATAGCCTACAAACTAAATTCAATCTTAACAATCAATCAAGAGAAGAGATTTTGAAGGATTTGAAGTATAGTAGAATAAACTTTGGATTTTTTGATAGTTTAAAGGAAATGGAAGCATATCCTGAAATAGAAGCAGTATTAGTACAAAAAGAAGCATATGTTTTAATCGTACCTAAAAATCACCCTTTAGCCAGCCAAGAAGAAGTTACTTTAGAAGCATTAAAAGAAGAAAATTTTATAGCCTATAAAGGTACATCTCAAGATGAAACCATATCCTATGAAGAGATAATGGGCTATACGCCTAGAATTATTGCAGAACCAAATGAAGGGAGTATCCTTGCAGGATTAGTTGCAGCTGGTGCAGGCATTGCTATTATTTTAAATACGCCTATTATTAATACAAATAAGATTTCAGTAGTAAAAATTAAAGATGATCTAGATTATAAGAAAATTTATATAGGATGGAATAAGCATGTCCTATTGTCTGAGCATCAAAATCTCTTTAAAGAATATGTTTTAAAGTTAGGTAGAGAGAATGACGTATTAGAGAATAAAAACATTAATTGATAAAGAGGAGCTATAAAATGATAGGAGAAATTGTGACAGTATTAGTAGACCGGGCAATGGGGACTTATCACCCTAAGCATAAAGAATTATATTATCCCATTAACTATGGCTATGTAGAAGGTATTATGGCACCGGATGGAGAAGAGCAAGATGCTTATATTTTAGGTGTTCTGGAACCGGTTAAGACCTTTACAGGGAGAGTTATTGCCGTCATTCATAGAACAAATGATATAGAAGATAAATGGGTGGTTGCACCAGAAGGTATAACTTTTACAATGGAGGAAATAAGGGAACAGGTTGATTTTCAAGAACAATACTTTGAAAGTGAAATCATTCTATAAGGGGGGCTATTATGGAATATAATCGTATTATTATTGTAGGGAGTCCAGGAAGTGGAAAGAGTTACTTCTCTAAAAGGATAGCAGCGGTAACGGGCTATCCATTATTTCATCTGGATAATGAATATTGGCAACCTAATTGGGTGGGGACACCAAGGAATGAATGGATAGAAAAACAACAAAGCATTATTGGAGGCACAAAGTGGATTATTGATGGAAATTATGATAGTACTTTAAAACTTCGTTATGAAGCAGCAGATCTGATTATTGATCTTAATATAAATCGTTATCTTTGCATGTGGAGTGCAATGAAAAGGCACGGTAAGAAACGCTCTGATTTCCCTACCCATTGTGTAGAAAAGATTGATAAAGAGTTTGTAGACTTTTTGAAGTTTATATGGAAGTTCCCAATTGCAAATAGAAAGAAAATAATAGCGTTAAGAGATCAATACCCTAACAAAGCTTATATAGAGATGAAGAGTAGACGTCAAGCTAGTCAATGGATTAAAATGCTAGAAGCCTAATAAATAAATGATAAGGATAGAGAAATTGGAGGGGAGCTGATAGAGTGAAAATCATATTAGGTGCTGGTCAAACAGTATTTGAAGGCTGGATAAGTACACAAGAGGAAGATTTAAATTTATTAGACAGAAAAGAATTTGAAAAACAATTTAAAGAAAATAGTATTGAAGCAATGCTAGCAGTTACCGGTATCTATATTGGATAATGATTACGGATATAACTTAATCAAAGAATTAGGGGGCCTATAAAGAGATGAAAAGTAACTTAATAAAAATAAGTACCTTATTAATGACCTTAATCATACTATGTTTTAACATCTTGGCAGGAGATATTCCAGAAGTGCTTATGGAAGGGAACCAAAAAGCTTTATTTATAGGAGAGATTAAAGAGATTCAAGAAGCATATTATACGCTTATTCCAATAACCGTTATGATGGGTACAATAGAAGAAGATGCGTTACAGGTTCATAAGTTTGAAACGTACTACGGAACAGATGAAGTCCCCCAAGAGGGTGATTATATTGTGGCCGTATTATTAGACGAACAACAAGTCGATGACCAATGGCTATTTAAAGCTACTTCTAGCGCATATGAAACTCTAAAGTTAGTTAGTGAAAAATACAATATGGTTGAAAGATATGAAACTTATATTAATCAAGGTGATTACTTTGATGCCCAGAGAAAGCTTGATGAGGAAAGAGAAGTACAGTTAGAAGTGGTGGAAGAAATTCAAGAAAGTCATACAATGCAGGCAGAAGTGGAAATCATACATAAATATGAAGATAATAAATGGATGTTTATAGGCTTAGGTAGTATGGGTATTATAGGTATTATAGTAGTCATCCTCGCATTCATTAAAAGAAAAGGTAAATAGGGAGATACGTATCATGGAAATTATTGAATATGAAGAATATGATAAAAAAGATCAGCTTATTGATTGTCTAAAGGTGTGTGAGTGGGGAGCAGGTAAATTTCTAGCCAAGTTAATCATAGAAAAGAGCTTTGAAAAAATATTAGGAAAGGATGGAAAGGTATTCTTTCTGATGGATGATGAGAAAGTGGTAGCTTTTTTGACATTAACTCAAAAAGATTGTATTGATGATACTAACTTATTCCCATGGATTGGATTTGTTTATACAGATGTAGTTTATAGAGGTAAGCGCTATAGCGAAAGGCTTATCCAACATGCCTTAAAGGTTGCAAAAGAAGAAGGCTATTCTAAAGTCTATCTAGCAACGGATCACGTGGGTTTATACGAAAAATATGGATTTGAGTATGTAGAAAACCGAATGGATGTATGGGATGAAGACAGTAGGATATATATTATAAATATTTAATACATAAATTATTAAAGGAGGATGGCCTACACCATCTTTTTTTCGTAATAAGGAAGCACTATCTTCTGGTTATTTAGGAGGTACAATTTTTCATAAATAATCAGAGGATTGAAGGGGAATAATGCTAATCTATATATTTAACTTACATAGACAAAATGATATATTGAATTAGTTATAAATAAACAAAATGCAAATATGTTTATTTATAACTAGACTAAAACGTAAACGTGATATATAATTAAAATCAGAAAACATTGTAAGTATCTTTAAAATAGATATGAGCTAGGGTAAGGAGATGAAAAAGTGGAAGAAAACAATCAATTGTGGGATGAAGAGATTGATACGATTGTAAAAGGTTATAAAGAAACAAATGAGCACTTTGTTTGTGTTTTATGTGAGCATGTCTTTGAAAAAGGTAGAATCTATAAAATAGATGGGGAACTTTATGATGCATATGGAGCAGTGAAAAAACATATGCAAGCAAAACATGGTGAGACGGTAGACTATCTATTAGGTCGTAAACCTGAACTTATAGGGATTTCTGATATTCAGCAAAGAATTTTAATACTTATGTCTGAAGGGAAAGATGATAAAGCTATTGCAAAGGAAGTAGGGATTGCCCATTCTACAGTACGTAACCATCGCTACAAGCTTAGAGAAAAGGAAAAGCAAGCTAAACTTTTTGTTGCATTGATGCAGTCACTAGAAGAAAAGACCAAGAGATGTATTCAGCAATCAAACAGCGGGATCATTGAGAATTTACATGATACAGCTACGATGATGGATGATCGTTATGCTATTACAGATAGTGAAAGAGAGAAGACGATTAAAGCTTATATGGATGTAAATGGTGCAATCAAGCAGTTCCCAGCCAAAGAAAAGAAAAAGATTATTGTATTAAGAGAAGTAATGAAAAATTTCATAAAAGATAGAGAATATCCAGAGAAAGAAGTGAATAGGATACTTCAACGTATGTATCATGACTATGCAACAATTAGAAGGGCACTTATAGAATATGGATTCCTAGACCGTTCAGATGATTGTCAAACTTATCGTGTAAAAGAATAAAAAATAGGATGCTTTTTGTGAAGGGCATCCTATTTTTGTATACTAGGTAGAACATAGCCATTTTCTAACCACTTATCTAAAGCTTTTTGATTAAAAATATAAGCTGTATCACTTATTTGTAAATAAGGCAATTGAGAAGTAGAATCTTGGATAATTTCTTTGAGTTGGGTTTCAGATACATCTAAATATTTAGCAGCCTCGCCTAAATACATATTCTTAGGATTATTCAATAAAGAAGTTATTCCATGACTGGACTCATTATTTGAAGTAGATGTTGCTTTTTGCAAAGTCTTATTTAATTGATTGAGCTCATTAGCAATCCTATAATCTGTATTGCTATTTGAAACAGGTGCATAAAAGCTCAGATTAGAAAGCCCATCTCTAACCCATAATCCACTCAATAAAATTGCACCAGCTAAAGTGAAAAGAGCAATGGTTAGCCATTTGTCTTTTAGCATATGAATCCTCCTTGAAAATTTAATTATATATTATTTTATATTATAGCATGAAAATAGAGGATGGAATAGTTTAGAGAGAGGTATTGTACTAGGATTAAATGTGAATTGAGTAATCGAATAGGTTATAATTAAATAAATGAAAATAGATAGCTGATAGAGCTATATTAATGTAGGTGGAGGAAATGTTTAGATGAAAGTAAAAATAAGGCTTTTTAAACCTAGTGATGCTGAAGATCTATATAAGATAAATACCGAAGAAATGGGATATGATTTTTAGGCACTTATCTTAGAAGTAGTGGCAATTTCTTGGATAAGTTACTATAGGAAGTCTACATAGCTCTTAAAGCCACATTCAATAGGTATCTCCTTTAATGATGTAGTCTGTGATGAAGCACCTTAATAAGTTATTGTTGTAATATTTAGATTACTAATATACACTTTTAAGTAATCAACTTTATAAGAAATATTTGCTGGAATAAGGATTATTTAGCTGATGATAGAGGCTACTATGCAAAAAAGAAAATGGACCTATGAGGAAAGAAAACAATGGCTTAAAGAGCATAATAAATTATTCTACTGCAATAAAGAAGATACTGCTATTTTCATTAGAAAACAATATGCTCTTGCTTGGACTTTAAATTGGGGAAATCCTTGGTCATATATAATAATGGGCACAATTATTGTTTTAATAGTTATAGTTTGTTTCTAAATTTACATTAGGAATATCAGATTTAAAATAATTAAAGGCAACGGCCTCATTCATATGATGAAGTCGTTGCCTTTTTACTTTTTCTCAAGGTTTATTATGGAAAGGACGTGCTTACCTCTTTATTCTTCACCTACAAATTTATGGGTTTCATTCACAATACGTTCCATAGCATTGAGGATATTATTGTAGCCTGTGCAACGGCAGAGATGACCTGAAATAAGTTTACGAAGCTCATCTCTAGAGTAACGTTTGCCACTTCCTACGATTTCAACAGCACTCATAATCAGTCCTGGTGTACAGAAGCCGCATTGTACAGCTGCTTCATCTACAAAAGCTTGTTGAATAGGGTGGAGGAGGGATTCTTCTTGCTGAAGGCCTTCTACTGTCAAAATAGATTTGCCATCTGCCCATAAAGAAAGATAAATACATGAATCAATAGCTTCGCCATCTACAAGTACTGTACAAGCACCACATTCTCCAACTTCACAACCTTTTTTCACGCTTGTAAGACCTAAACGATTTCTGAGTGTATCTGCAAGAGATTCTCTAACATCTACAGGAACCTCTTGTTCTTTACCATTTACTATGCAGTGAATAACTTTAATCATTGATTTTTCCTCCTCCTAAGTGAATAGCTTCCATAAGTCCTCGGTGACTGAGCTCTTTTACAAGCTGTAAACGGAAATCTTTTGAAGCACGCCATGAGGTACGTGGATTAACTTCTGTAAGTGCAGTTTCGCTAAATAACTCTAGTGTATGTTGATTAAGAGGTTGACCGCAAATAGCTGCTTCAGCATGTGGACAGCGCATTGGAGTAGGGCCTGCTACACCAAAGGCAAGCCTTGCTTCTTCAATGGTTTGTTTGTTTTCATCTAGTTTTACATTGACAGCACAACCTAGTGTTGCAATATCCATGGCATTACGCATAGCGTATTTAATATAGTGTCCATGGAAGCCATCATAATTCTCTTTTTTAATATAAATCCCTGTAAGGAGTTCATTAGAGCTTAAGTCAACTCTGCCTGGGCCTTTATAAAAATCATGAATAGATACGCGGCGACTTAAGTCAGGATAACTCATAATCTCAAGTTCAGCATTGTAGGTGAAAAGAGTAGAAGCGCTATCAGCACTTGTTACACCGTTACAAATATTGCCTCCAATGGTTCCCATATTTCTGATTTGTGGACCACCTACTTGATCCACAGCAAGACCGAGCATAGGGAGATGTTTCTGTATAATAGGATCATAAGTAATATGGCTGAAGGTAGTGGCTGGACGAATGCATATCATCCCTGCGTCATCTATGGTTACACCTTTTAATACTTTGATATCATGAAGACTAATTAAGGATTTACCAGCTAATTTGCCTTCTCTCATTTTAATTAGAACATCGGTCCCGCCAGCTATAAAAACTGCCTCTGGATTGGTATGCTTGCTTTTTACAGCCTCCATAAGTGTGGTGGGTACTTGCATGTTGTCTAAATCGTACATAACATTCCCTCCTAAATAAGCCCGTGAGCTCGGAATTTTTCAAAAAGAATATGTGGATTAAGTGGGATATCATTAACAGCTACACCTGTTGCGTGCAAAAGTGCATTGCGTAGGGCTGGTGCAACGGGGATAGCAGGTGGCTCACCTAAAGATTTATTGCCATAAGGTCCACTTGGATCAACGGTTTCTACAAAGTCAGTCATAAGGTCAGGTGTATCCATACTTGTTGGTAATTTGTAATCCAGTAAGTTTGGATTAAGCGGTTTACCCTTGGCATCAAAGAGAAGTTGTTCACTTAAGCCATAACCAAGTCCCATACTCATACCACCATGAACTTGTGCAGCTGCGAGCTGAGGATTGATAAGTACGCCACTGTCATGAACATTGATAATGTCTAAAACTTTAATTTTAGCAAGCGGCATATCCACTTCAATTTCTACAAAGCATGCCCCAAAGGAAAGGGTGTTATTTTTGCATTGAATTGTTTTTTCAGCAGTAATATGCTGGCAATAATCTAGGCTATAAAAAGCTTCTAATGCCAATGCATCCATACCTATGAGTACTTCATTTGTTGTACGATGAACTATGGCATTATGCTTAATATCTAAGTTACTTGAAGGCAACTTTAAGAAGTAACTGGCATAGGCAATAACTTTTTCTTTAAAGAGGGTAGCGGTCTCCTTAACAGCCATACCACTTACATAAGTTTGTCGTGAAGCATAGGCACCTGTATCAAATGGTGTAATGTCTGTATCTTGCTGAGAGACAATATTAATACGGTCAAGGGTTAAACCAATGGTATCGGCAGCCATTTGGCTAAAGACGGTATCGGCTCCTTGGCCTATTTCAGTAGCACCTAGTTGAATTTGAATTGAACCATCTTGATTTAAGATCATCCTACAACTAGCTGTTTCAAGAGAAATAGGATATACACCTGTCTTATAGCTAAAAATAGCCATACCTACACCACGTCTGATAGGTCCTGTTTGGTTTTGGTAAGCCTTTAGCTTATTATCCCAGTCTATATAATGGCGGCCCTTTTCAATACATTCTTCAAGACCAGAAGAGTGGCATGTGATTCCTAAGAAAGGATCTTTGTAACCCAGTTTCATCATATTTTGCTTTCTGATTTCTATAGGATCTAAATTCAGCTTATAGGCGATATCATCCATTTGTGCTTCAGAAGCAAAGGCTAATTGAGGAATACCGTAACCACGCATTGCACCTCCGGCAGGTAGGTTAGTAAATACGGTATAAGCATCTGCTTTAACGGCTTTTTCAGCTTGATAGATGTGTCTAAAGCCTGTTACAGCGTTGGCAACAATGGCATGCCCATGAGAAGCATAAGCACCTTGGTTAGAAATAGCTTCCATAGAACGACAGACGATACGACCATCTTTTCGAACACCAGATTTAACTTTAAAAGAGATGCTATGTCTTGTTCTTGTACAATGGAAGGTTTCTTCACGAGAAATTTCTAATTTAACACATTTACCCCCTACCTGTGTACACAAGAAAGCGTTGAGTGGTTCGTAAAGTACATCTTGTTTATTTCCAAAACCACCGCCAATATAAGGTTTGATTACACGTATTTTTCCAAAAGGAATACCTAAAGCCTGAGAAATGACACGTCGCATAATATGTGGAATCTGAGTAGAGGAAACAACTGTAATACGGTGATTTTCTTCATAGGCAAAGGATACAGGTGGTTCAATATGACAATGCTGTACAATTTGAGTTGCATATTCATCCTCAAACCAAATCAAATCAGTATCTTTTGCGGCTTCTTTATAGTTGCCCACTTCGTAATTGGTATGTGCCAATATGTTATTAGGATAGGCTGTATGAAGTGGTTGAGTATCAGAGGCTAAGACCTCTTTGGGGTCTAGAATAGGTGGAAGTTCCTCATAAGTTACTTCAATTAGGCTTAAAGCCTTTGTTGCTGCAACTTCATCTTCAGCGATAACAGCAGCAATGTCATCACCATAGTAGCGTACACGCTGATTGAGCAGTAGACGATCGGCTACATCTTGATGCTTAGGATCAGTAGACCATGGATGACCAGCTGTTGGGAAAGGATAGTTTGGGACATCAAAACAGGTAACAATTTTGACAACACCTTTTACTTTTAAAGCTTCATCTATTTCCAGTTTTTTGACCCATCCGTTTGCTATTGTACTATGAAGTACTTTGGCAATAAGAGCATTTCTAGGGCATAAATCATCTGTGTACTTTGCACGTCCTGTCACTTTCTCATAGGCATCCACACGTTTAACACTTTCACCAATACTCATTTTATCCCTCCCTTGTGATTTATAAAAATTATAAGATTTTAGTGCTGTCATATGTAGTTTCAGTGTTTTGTTTTACGTGATGCAGGTGTATAAGGTGTATCAAGTAGTGGGAGCTGTGTACGGAAATTACCGTCTAATACATAATAAGCAAGGGCAACAGCGGGAGCAGTTGGAATAGAGCAAATTTCACCGATACCCTTTGCACCATAAGCTAAAGAAGAGGTACTTTTTTCAATTAATTGAACTTCAATATCTGGTACATTAGGGGATTTAAAGAGACCAAGTGTACCGAATTTTGCAGTTGGAATAGCATGATCTAAAGGATAATCTTCCGTAAGTGCATAACCTAAGCTCATGGTCACACCACCTTCTACTTGACCTTCAGTAGCTTTAGGATTGATGGCACGGCCAACGTCGTGAGCAGCTACAACTTTTTGGAGCATGCCATGTTGATCTAGAACAACCACGTGTGTTGCATAACCATAGGCAATATGACTAATAGGGTTAGGCTTATCAGATCCCATTTTATCAGTAACACCTACATATTCTCCTTCAAAGACTTCACCATCTAATGCTTTAAGAGAATGTTTTTCTAAAGCAGTAGCAAGTTTTAGCGCTGCGAGTCTAGTAGCCTCACCTGTAAATAAAGTTTGACGAGAAGCAGTTGTATTACCTGAGTTAGGTGTACGCATTGTATCAGGTGGATCATGAATGATTTGTGCTGGGTTTAAATGAGTAGTCTCACAAACTATTTGAGTTAAGATCGTACCAAGACCTTGGCCAATACAAGCAGCACTGGTTAGAATATGGACCTGTTCATCTTTGACTTCAAGTTTGCAACGGCCTGTATCTGGGATACCAACACCTAAACCTGCATTTTTCATAGCACATGCAATCCCTACATAAGGATGGGCATCATAGGTAGGTTTAACAGCTTCTAGTGTTTCGACTAAGGCTGTAGAATCGTCTGCAATTTGTCCATTGGGGAGTACTTGACCAGGTCTTATGGCGTTACGATAGCGAATCTCATAAGGGCTAATGCCTACCATTTCAGCTAATTTATTTAAGTTACATTCGGTAGCAAAGCAGCTTTGGGTTACACCAAATCCTCTAAATGCACCGGCTGGTGGATTGTTGGTATAAACAGCATGACCAACAATATCAATATCTTGATAGTTATAAGGACCAGCAGCATGGGTACAGGCACGTTGTAATACAGGTCCCCCTAATGAAGCATACGCGCCAGTATCTGAAATAATAACTGCTTTCATCCCAGTTAAATAACCATTTTCATCACAAGCTGTTGTAAAGTCCATTTCCATTGCATGGCGTTTAGGGTGTACCTTAATACTTTCAGCACGGGTAAGGCTGACTTTGACAGGAGCCTTTGTATGGTAGGCAAGAAGCGCCGCATGATGTTGTACACTCATATCTTCTTTTCCACCAAAGCCACCACCAACGGTTTTACCAATGACACGTACCTTTTCAGGCGGGAGACCAAGCATACTTGCACATTCTGTACGGGTCTGATAAGCGCCCTGATCAGCAGAGTAAATGAGTATACCCTCTTTATCAGGAAGGGCTATGGCTGTTTCAGGTTCTAAGAAAGCATGTTCAGTAAATGGTGTGCTGTAATGGGTGGTTACAACATATTTAGAACTTTGAATGCGGCTTGTGGCATCCCCACGAACCAGCTTTTCAGTTTGTAGAATATTACCGCCTTCATGGATTAAAGGGGCGTTGGGTTGCATAGCTTCAGTAGGGCTTGTGATAGGATCAAGGGGTGTATAGTCTACGTGGATCAGCTTTTTAGCTTGTTCCAAACTTTCCTTTGTCTTTGCAGCAACAAGTGCAAGGGCATCGCCTACATAACGTGTGGTATCACCTTCTTTAATGAGTACATCCCAATCTTTTCTAAGGTGGCCGATAATAGGGTTACCAGGAATATCTTTGGCTGTTAAAATACACACAACACCATCTACTTTAAGCGCCTCTTGGAAATCAATATGATTTACAACCGCACGTGGATAAGCACTGCGAAGGGCGGAGCCATAGAGCATACCAGGGAATGTCATATCATTGACGTACTCTGCACGTCCTAGAATTTTATCTGAGGCATCAATACGGTCAAAGGCTTCACCAACTAGTCCAGAAGGAGAAGAAGAGGGAACCACCGTTTGGTTGCTAAAAAGCTCAGCCGCAAGAAGAATTGCTTTTTCAATCTTTTTATAACCTGTGCAACGACAGATATTATTTTTGATTGTAGCTTTGACTTCAAAAGGCGTAGGAGACAAATTTTTATCAAGAAGAGCTTTAGCTGAGATGACCATGCCAGGAATACAGAAGCCGCATTGAACGGCTCCTGCTTCTAAAAAGGCATAGCGATATACATCTTGTTCACGAGGTGTCAGACCTTCTACAGTTATAATTTCTTTGCCATCAAGTGTACTAAGTTTTGGGATACAGGCTTTTGTAGCTTTACCATCAATAAGAACCATACAGGTTCCACAAGCACCTTCTGAGCAACCATCTTTGACAGAAGTAAGTCCTAAGTCATCTCTTAAGAAGGGCAATAACTTCTTTGTTTGGGTTGTTGTAATGGTCTTGCCATTTACACTAAAAGTAGGCATTTTTTCCTCCTATTTTCCTAGACCTATTAAATAGGTGTAATCCTTCAAAAGCATTGTAAGAAGGGCACGAAGCTTTGGTTCTTTATTCCATGTTTGAAGGTCAATAATTGAATCTTCGCCGTTAAGACGTAAACGTAAACGCTGGGATGCTAGATCTACAACGAAGCAACCTGGATTAGTACTGGATTCGAAATCTTTCAAAGTATTAAAAAGTGTAAATTTTGTAAGATAGGGTGAGCTTTCATAAGGGCAGAAAGCACTACAGTTACCACAAGCATTACACAGTGCATCAAGATGTACAATTTGGGTTTGACCATCAACTTCTAGTGCAAGGTTTGCTCGATTAGGGCAGACATCTACACAACAGCTACATGTTGTATCACATCCTAGGCAACGATTGGCTTCTTGATGCCCCGTCTGAGCTTTTTTTAGAATGCCATAGCAAGAAGAAGTAGGATAAGCGATTGTTGCCATATCTATATTTAGTTCAAGAGAAGGATACGTAAGTTGCTCACGTTGTAAAATGGTATCTGCTACTAGACGTCCATCAGCAATAGCTTTGACGATTGTAGCTGGACCTTGTTTGACATCTCCTGCTATAAAGACGTTAGGTGTCACTTCTAAAGAACTTTCATCGTATTGAACCATTCCACCATCGGTAAGTGGTATTTGGTTTTTAGCAAAGAAGTCTTGATCAATTTGATCACCTATAGCAGAAATAATAGTATCAGCGGCTAATGAGATGACTTCTTCAAGAGGAATAGGGCGCATACGGCCACTGGCATCCGCTTCACCTAATTGCATACGTTGGCAAATCAGTTGATTCTCCTTGTAGTTTTTAGGACTTAGGAGTTCTTCAAAAAGAATACCTTCGCTTATAGCAGCGTCTAATTCTTCTACATCAGCAGGCATATAGGCTTTTGTTCTACGATAAACAATAGTTACTGTTTCTACGCCCGGAACACGTTTAGCTGCTCTTGCGGCATCCATAGCTGTATTACCACCACCAATAACGATGACATGGCGCCCGAGATTGAGTGCACCTTGACTTTCTTTATACTGTCTCAAGAACTCTAGAGAAGGAAGTGGTGTCATACCATTCAATTTTAAAGTGCCAGGGACAGTTGCACCTGTTGCAACAACAATATAGTGATAGCCAGCATCTTTTAGGGACTGGGTAGAATGAACAGTTTTACCTGTTTCAAAAGAAATACCCCATTGATTGATGAAGCATAGGTCACTGTTAATAGCTTTAAGGCTGATTCTAAACTCAGGAATAATATAGCGTACTACACCGCCAAGACTCTTTTCTTTTTCAAAAACAGTAACGTCCATACCTGAACGTGCTAAGAAGTAGGCTGCACTTAGTCCGGCAGGACCACCACCAATAATGGCTACACGATGGTCGCAAAGGTGAGTAGGAGGTGTACCCATAGAAGTCAGAAGAGACATTAATCCATTTTTTGCAGCTTCTAGCTTCATTTCTCGTATGGCAAGAGATTCTTCATAGAAGTTACGTCTACAAGAGCGGGTACAAAGGTGATTACAAAGTGTACCAGTCATAAATGGAAGTGGATTCTTATCTGTAATGACTTGTAAGGCTTCTTCGTATTTTTCAGAAGCAACAAGACGTGTATAAAGCGGAATATCTTGTTCAATAGGGCAGCCTTTTGTACAAGGTGCAATCGTACAGTCTAAAAGTGGGCTTGCATAAGGGAATTTCTTTGGAAGTGTTGGTTTGAGTGGCTTAGTATAGTGAGAGTCTGTGACCATAGTAGAGGTTAATTGACGGAGTGTTTCACAATGAGTAGGTAGAGCGGGTGTGCCAGTTAGGGTGTTTGTTTCTAAAGCTTGGATAAAGGTTTTTGCTATTTGACGGAACCTATTGTAGCCTCCTGGTTTAAGTAATGTAGTTGCACATGTAATAGGATAGAGACCTGCTTTGAAGAGTTCCATTAAGTTAAAGGCATCTGCACCACCAGAAAAAGACATAGGAAGCATGCCTGAAAAGGCCTCACTTAATTTAGTAGCTAAGCTTATACTAAGTGGAAAGAGTGCACGTCCTGATAAGTACATTTCTTCACCTGGTAATTCATTACGTGTAATTTTAACAGGAAAGGTATTGGTAAGTTTGACTCCAAAGGTTAGCCCTAGGTCTTGGGCTAGTTGCTGCATACGACGAATAAGTGGTACAGCTTCATTAAATTGAAGGTCATGGTCAAAATGATGACTGTCAAAATCCATGTATGCATAACCCATTTCGTTAAGCTTCTCACGTACATAGGTATAACCTAAAAGTGTAGGATTACATTTAATAAAGGTATGCACTTGTTTACTTGTAAGTAAATAGGTTGCAATACGCTCAATTTCATCAGGAGGGCAACCGTGAAGTGTAGAAAGTGTAATGGAACGAGAAACATGAGGTGAGATCTGTTCAATATAATCTAAATCAATAGAAGGAAGACAGGCTAGATTATTTTTAGCCCAGTCCATGCAAGTTTTCCAGATTGTAGTATGACTGGCATCTTTTAAACCTTCAATAAAGGCATCAATTTTAGGTGAACGAATGCCTGTTAAGTCATAGCCCACGCTCATATTAAAGATAAAGCCATTTGGGTCACCTAGGTGATAGACTTTTGAAAGGAGCTTGAGTGCAAACCAAGCTTTAATGTATTCGGCTTGTGCCTCTGGTACGGTTAATTCTGTAGACCATTCTACGTTATAAGCTTCATCGCTGGCTAAAATACAAGGTTTAGCGACAGGTAAATCTTCTCCATCTAATGTTTGAACCGTTTTAAGTTCAAAAAATCTAGCACCACCTACATAGGCTGCAATAATATTTTGAGCCAATTGTGTATGAGGTCCTGCAGCAGGTCCAAAAGGCATTTCAAGACTTTCTTCATAAAGTTTAAAAGGGGGTACTGAAACTTTCTCACTGATAGCAATAGGGGTTACGCCCATAATGTGTTTAGGGTCTTTTAATGCCCATTGCATAAGTGCATCAAAGCTTAGGGGTGTCATACGATCATTCATTTTATTCCCTCACATTCTTTTTTGTAATCAATAGATTAAGCACGTGCCCACAAGGCAGCAGCTTTTTCACGAGACTTAGCCATTAGAGCTTCTTCATCAGCAACTAGAATTTCACGATCCTTCATAAGAATTTGTCCTCTTGCAACCGTTGTTGTGACTTGGCGACCTGTAAGGCCAAATAAAATATGGCTCATATAGTTTGTAGCGGTAAGTGGTGTTTGTGGTACATAATCTACAACAATGACATCTGCACTTGCGCCTACTTTTAAGACACCAACTTGTTCATTAAAGAGACGATTTATGATCATCGGATTACCTTTAAAGAGCATATGAGGCATTTCAGTCCAAGCGACAGAAGGATTACAAGTATGATGTTTATGTAAGATATTTGCAACTTTTAAAGATTCAAATAGGTCATTGGTATAACCATCTGTTCCAAGTCCAAGTAAAATGTCCTTATGATAAAGTTCGAGTACAGGTGGACAACCTACAGCATTGCCCATATTACTTTCGGGATTGTGTACGACCATGGTATCAGTAGCTTTTAAGAGGTCCATTTCGCTAGGTGTAATATGAATACAGTGACCACAAATTGTATGTGATCCTAAAATGTTATGGTCATGTAATCTAAAGAGTACACGTTTGCTGTATTTCTTTAAGCTATCATAAACGTCATCCATACCTTCAGCTACATGAATATGATAACCAAATCCATCAGGTATCTGGCTCGCACAGTAATCAAGCGTAGCATCCGAAAGGGTAAAGGAAGCATGAAGCCCCATCATACCTTTTTGTGTTTTTTTATTTTTAGTTGCTTTCATAAAAGCTACATTTTCTTCTACTGCTTCACGCATTTTAGCTGTCCCATCACGATCAGAAACTTCATAACAAAGAGAGGTACGTAAGCCTAATTCTTCTGCTACTTCAGAAATAGCAAAGAGACTTCCTGGTATTTCTCCATAACTTGCGTGATGATCACATACAGTGGTTACCCCATTTTTTATCCCATCTAAATAAGTCCAGTAAGCACTATATCTGGTATCTTCAACCGTTAGTAATCGATCTAGTTTCCACCAGAGTGATTCAAGAATATCTAAAAAATTATGAGGTGTGGGACCACCTAGATTGGCACCACGAGCAAAAGCGCTATAAATATGGTTGTGTGTATTAATAAGACCTGGCATAATCATCCCTTTTTTGGCGTCAATAAAGGAGGCACCAAGGTATTTTGCTTTCAACACTGTGGTCGGACCAATGTCAATAATCGTGTCATTTTGTATGGCAATACATCCATTTTCTAGAAGAGGGCTTGAAGTATCATGAGTAATTAGTGTTCCATTTCCAATAAGTAACATAATATCCTCCTTGAATTTTTCTTGTTACTTTAAAATATGACTGTGGAACAAGACTCATTCCAAAAACTTTTTAAGAACTGCTAAAAATTTTTTAGAAAATTTTCGTATTTCGTTTCTACTCTTGGAAAGTATGCATATATATTTATTAACCAATGTGTGAGACATCATTATGACAACTAAACAGCCAGTCCACTAGGCACATTGAATCCATAAGGTAAGGAGAAAACTTATGCTCAGTGAGATACCTGTAGAATTTCTAGATCGCTTAACCCAAGCATTGGCCAAACAATTTGGAACAGATTGTGAGGTGCTCATCCATGATTTGACCGTAAAGGATAAAGATCATACCGTTAAGTGCATTGAAAATGGTCATGTCACCCATAGAAAAGTAGGAGACGGACCTTCAGAAGTTGTACTGAATGCGCTTCATAATCCGCAAGTAGAAGATGAAGCAGGTTATTGTACTGTAACAGAAGATGGTCGCCTACTTAGGTCAAGTACTATTTACATAAGAAATAAAAGTGGACAAATTGAAGGCATTTTATCCATTAATTATGACCTTTCTAAACTTCAAGTTGCTCAAAATATTTTAGAGGGTTGGATGGGTGGTACATCTCATAAACCTTTAGTACCTCAAAAGATTACAACACGTGTAGAAGATTTATTAGAAGAACTCATTGAACGTTCTATTCAAATCGTGGGTAAGCCGATTACAATGATGAACAAAGAAGATAAAATGCGTGCCATTCAATACTTAGAAGAATCTGGGGCATTTTTAATTACAAAATCAGGTGATAAAGTAGCAGAATGCTTTGGCATTTCTAAATATACGTTATATCACTATATGGATAAGACAAAAACATAATTGCATAGAGAAAGAGAGGATCATATGGAACAGATTAAATGGGTACACAATCAAATGGCAAAGACAGAAGATGAAACACTACCAGTTATGGCAGTAAAAGAGATTGAGAAGGTTCAAAATTTTCATCAAAGTTTTCCTATGTATGAGGTAACGCCTCTTCAAAGTTTACAGCACTTAGCAGGGTACTATGGATTAGGTGGCATTTATGTTAAAGATGAATCTTACCGTTTTGGTTTAAATGCTTTCAAAGTACTAGGTGGTTCAGCAGCGATGGGGAAACATATTGCTAAAGTTTTAGGTAAGGACTTAAGTGAACTCACCTATGATTCTTTTACTTCTGATGACACCAAAAAGCAAGTTGGAGAAATCACCTTCTTTACAGCAACAGATGGTAACCATGGAAGAGGTGTAGCTTGGTCAGCGAACAAACTAGGGCAAAAATCAGTAGTCTTTATGCCAAAAGGCTCACAAGCCATTCGCTTACACAATATTCAAAAAGAAGGTGCAATAGCAACTATAGAAGAAGTAAACTATGATGAATGCGTACGTCTTGCTACAGCAGCAGCCAACAAAACACCTGGTGGTGTCGTCGTACAAGATACAGCTTGGGATGGCTATACTGAAATTCCGGCTTGGATTATGCAAGGATATGGAACTATGGTTAAAGAAGCACTTGATCAACTTGGGAAAAAACCAACCCATGTTTTTGTGCAAGCGGGTGTAGGTTCACTAGCGGGTGCGGTAATAGGCTATGTTGCTAACCGTTATCCTGAAGGTGGTATTACTAATGTTGTGGTCGAAGCTTCAGAAGCAGCCTGCCTTTATAAGTCAGCCAAGGCAGGAGATGGGCAGATACGTATTGTAACAGGAGATATGCCAACCATTATGGCAGGTCTTGCATGTGGTGAACCAAATACCATTTCCTGGGAAATTCTGAAAAATCACACAGATTATTTCGTTTCTTGCCCAGACTGGGTAGCTGCAAAAGGGATGTGTGTACTTGGCGCACCATTAAAAGGAGATCCACAAGTGATTTCTGGTGAATCGGGTGCAGTCCCATTAGGATTTTTAGCAAGTTTAATGGAGGATGAAAATCTTAAGTCACTTAAAGATGAACTCGGTTTAAATGAAGAATCTGTTGTCTTACTCTTCTCAACAGAAGGGGATACAGATCCTGATCATTATAGACATATTGTATGGAATCATCATTTTGAGGAGGAGTAAAAACATGGAAACAAACCGTATTAAAGTATTAGCAGAGCAGTACAAAGAGGCTATGACAGCATTTTTAAGAGACTTAATTGCTATTCCTGGTGAAAGTTGTACAGAAGAATTGGTTATTCATCGTATTGCAAAAGAAATGAAGCAAGTAGGCTTTGATAAAGTGGTCGTTGATCCAATGGGAAATGTATTAGGCTATATGGGTACAGGAGAAAAAATTATTGGTTTTGATGCACATATTGATACGGTAGGCATTGGTGAACGTAGTAACTGGACATTTGATCCTTACTTAGGTTATGAAACAGAAGAAGAGATTGGCGGACGTGGTGCATCTGATCAACTTGGAGGTATTGTTTCATCTGTCTATGGGGCAAAGATTATGAAAGATTTAGACCTTATTCCAGAAGGCTATCAAGTCTTAGTAACTGGGACTGTTCAAGAAGAAGACTGTGATGGTTTATGCTGGCAATACATTATACAAGAAGACAAAGTACGTCCAGAATTTGTAGTTATTACAGAACCTACTGATGGCAATATCTATCGTGGTCAAAGAGGGCGTATGGAAATTCGTGTAGAAGTTAAAGGAATCTCTTGCCACGGTTCTGCACCAGAACGCGGTGATAATGCGATTTATAAAATGGCCGAAATTATCAGTGAAGTGAAAGCACTTAATAATCGTCTTCATACAGATGCTTTCTTAGGGAAAGGGACTCTGACCGTATCACAATCTTTCTATAACTCACCTTCTCGTTGTGCAGTTGCAGATATGAGTGCAATTTCCATTGATAGACGTCTTACAGCTGGTGAAACGTATGAAATGGCTTTAGAAGAAATTCGTAATTTGCCATCTGTTCAAAAATACAATGCACAAGTAACGATGTATACTTATGACTCACCAAGCTGGACTAAGTTAGTGTATCCAACAGATTGCTATTTCCCTGCTTGGGTTGTACCTGAAGAACACCCTGCTACACAAGCTGTTGTAGCTTCATATACAGATTTATACGGCACACCATTTGTAGATAAATGGACCTTCTCAACAAACGGTGTATCTATTATGGGACGTTTTGGTATTCCTTGTGTTGGTTTTGGCCCGGGAAAAGAATGTGAAGCCCATGCGCCAAACGAAAAAACTTGGAAAGCAGATCTTGTTAAATGTGCAGCAGTTTATGCTGAAATTCCATCACTATATGCTAAGGGGGACAAATAATTATGTTTCAATTTGAAGAGGCCATTAAAAAGTTAGAACATCTCCACATTAAAGATATGTATCAAAATGACTTTTTCCTTACTTGGGAAAAAAGCTTTGAAGAACTAGAAGCTGTTTTTACAGTAGCAGACACTTTGCGTTATTTAAGAAGTCAAAATATCTCTACTAAAATCTTTGATAGTGGACTTGGTATTTCACTCTTTAGAGATAATTCTACACGTACACGTTTTAGTTTTGCTTCAGCTTGTAACTTACTTGGATTAGAAGTTCAAGATTTAGATGAAGGCAAGTCACAAATTGCTCATGGTGAAACAGTACGTGAAACGGCTAATATGATTTCCTTTATGGCAGATGTTATTGGTATCCGCGATGATATGTACATTGGAAAAGGTAATACTTACATGCATGAAGTAACGGAGTCTGTAGAAGAGGGCTATAGAAAAGGGATCTTAGAACAACGTCCAACACTTGTGAATCTTCAATGTGACATTGACCATCCGACACAAGCTATGGCAGATATGTTACACATTATTCATGAGTTTGGCGGCATCGAAAACTTAAAAGGTAAGAAAGTTGCCATGACATGGGCTTATTCACCTTCTTATGGTAAACCACTTTCTGTGCCACAAGGTATTGTAGGACTTATGACACGTATGGGTATGGATGTTGTACTTGCCCATCCAGAAGGTTATGAAATTATGAATGATGTAGAAGAATTAGCTGCTAAACAAGCAGAAGCTTCAGGTGGTAGCTTTACAAAAACATACTCTATGGCAGAAGCCTTTAAAGATGCTGATATCGTTTATCCAAAGAGCTGGGCACCTTATCACGCCATGGAAAAACGTACAGATCTTTATGCTAAAGGTGATGCCGAGGGAATTAAAGCACTTGAAAAAGAACTCCTTGCTGAGAATGCAAAACATATGGATTGGGAGTGTACGGAAGAACTAATGGCAACCACTAAAGAGGGTAAAGCACTTTACCTTCACTGTTTACCAGCAGATATTAGTGATGTAAGTTGTGAACATGGGGAAGTAGCTGCTTCTGTGTTTGATCGTTATCGTGACCCACTTTATAAAGAAGCTTCTTATAAACCTTATATTATTGCTGCTATGATCTTCCTCGCTAAAGCACAAGATCCAGCTGCTTTACTTAAAAAGTTATATCAAGAAGGGAAAGAACGTCGCAGGCATTAAAAAGACGTGGAGGTGTTTAAAATGGCAAAACGTGTTGTCATTGCTTTAGGGGGAAATGCTTTAGGAAATAATTTAGCAGAACAAATGCTTGCAGTTAAACATACAGCCCGGGCAATCGGGGATTTAATTGAAGCCGGATATGAGGTGGTCATTTCACATGGAAATGGCCCTCAAGTCGGCATGATTAATGTAGCTATGGGTGAAATGCATAAAGCCAATCCAGAAACCAGTGTGATTCCAATGTCTGTTTGTGTAGCCATGAGTCAAGGATATATTGGATATGACCTTCAAAATGCTTTAAGAGAAGAGCTTTTAAATCGAAGTATTACAAAGTCTGTTGTTACATTAATTACGCAAGTAGAAGTTGATCCTAATGATAAAGCTTTTGACAATCCTACTAAACCCATTGGGCGCTTTATGACCAAAGAGGAAGCTGATGAACTTGTTTTAAAAGGGTACTCTGTGATGGAGGATGCCGGACGTGGCTATCGACGTGTCATTGCTTCTCCTAGACCTAAGCGTATTATCGAAATGGAAACAATAAAGACTTTACTTGATGCAGGTCAAGTCGTCATTGCTGCTGGCGGAGGAGGTATTCCAGTCATTGCAAAAGGTAACCATCTTTCAGGTTCAGGCGCTGTTATTGATAAAGATTTTGCAAGTTGTGAACTCGCTAAAGCCCTCCATGCAGATTGTCTTATTATTTTAACTGCGGTAGAGAAAGTAGCGATCAATTTTAATAAACCTAATGAAAAATGGTTAGATACCCTTACTGTTGCTGAAGCTCAGAAATATATCGAAGAAGGACATTTTGCTAAAGGTTCTATGCTTCCCAAAGTAGAAGCAGCTCTAGATTTTGCAGCTTCTAGTGTAGGTAGAACAGCTATTATTACTTTACTTGAAAAGGCTAAGGAAGGTATAGAAGGTTCAACAGGAACCCGTATAGTGGGGGTAGACCATGAAAGCAAGTAAGGAAGAAGATAGGAACCTTATTTATCAGCTGGAGGGGCGTCCTAGTCTTTCAGTTGCTGTTCCACTAGGATTACAACACGTTCTAGCTATGTTTGCAGGAAATTTAGCACCTATTTTTATTGTAGCAGGTATCGCTGGTGTGAGTATGCAAGAACGGGTATTAATGATTCAATGCGCTATGCTTGTATCAGGGCTTGCTACGTTTATTCAACTTTATCCTATAAAGCTTGGAAAGAATCTACAAATAGGTGCCAACCTTCCGATTGTCATGGGAACAGCTTTTGCTTTTGTTCCGACCTTATCAACTATAGCAGCTAGCTATGGGATTCAAGCAGTTTTTGGCGGCATCTTAGTTGGTGCATTTGTTGAAATTATTATGGGGCTTCTTATAAAGCCAGCGAAAAATATTTTTTCTCCTGTGATCATTGGTGCTGTACTTGTAACAATCGGTATTAAGCTCCTTGGGATAGGTGCCAATTACTTTGCCGGAGGTGTAGGTGCAAGTGACTTTGGTTCGTTAGAAAACTTATTCCTTGGAAGCTTGGTTTTTCTCATTGTTATTGTTTTACAGCGCTACGGAAAGGGATTTTTCAAAGTGACAGCGTTACTCATTGGTTTAGTAGTAGGGTTTATAGTAGCCCTTATGATGGGCAAGGTAGACTTAACACCGGTAATGGAAGCAAGTTGGTTTACCATTCCAATGCCTTTATATTTTAAACCAGAATTTAGATTAGATGCCATTATGGCTTTTGCTGCTGTTTATATTGTTTCTGGTTTAGAAACATTAGGCAATACAAGCGGTATTACCATGGCAGCTTTTAATAGAGAAGCAACGCCAAGTGAAAATCAAGGTGCTATTTTGGCAGATGCTATTGGTTCTCAGGTAGCAGGACTATTTAACTGCCTTCCAAACACAGCATTTGGTCAGAATGCAGGGATTGTAGCTATGACTAAAGTAGTCAATAAATTCTGTATTGCTATGGGGGCAGCTGTACTTATACTCGCAAGTATTGTACCTAAAGTAGGTGCAGTCTTTGCAGCGATGCCTTCTAGTGTTTTAGGTGGAGCAGTGATTACAGTTTTTGCGATGATTTTAATTAATGGTTTTAAAATGCTTGCCAAAGCAGGATTTACTGAAAAAAATGTATTAATTTTATCTGTTACTTTTGCAATAGGATATGGACTTACAGCACTTCCAGAAGTAACAGCGCATTTTCATCCATTTTTACAATTTATTTTTAGTGATGCTGTAGCAAGTGTATGTATTGTAGGCATTATTGCCAACATCTTTTTAAATCTTTTAAGCCACAAGAAGGGGTGAAAATGTGTCTTTACTGATTAAAGGTGCAATTTTAGCAACGAACCCTGAAGTAGGACCTACTGATTTATTAATAGATGAGGGGGTGATCAGCGGTATAGGACAAATACGTACGGCTGATCAGATTGTTGAAGCTTATGGAAACATTATCTTTCCAGGCTTTATAGATGCTCATACTCACTTAGATATGGATACAGGCAAGGCACATACTTCGGATGATTTTTATACAGGAACAAAAGCAGCATTAGTAGGTGGCACAACAACCATTATAGATTTTGCTACCCAAGAAAAGGGTGAAAGTCTTATGGATGCTATCAAAGTATGGCATCAAAAGGCAAATGGAAAGAGCTGTACAGATTATGGCTTCCATTTAGCGATTACGGATTGGAACGAACAAACAGGTAAAGAAATGCTTTTTATAAAAGATATAGGCGTCACTTCGTTTAAAGTATATATGGCTTATGATGCCTTAAGAGTAAGTGATGATATACTATTTGAGATTTTACAAGCTGTTGATCATATAGGTGGCATTGTAGGCTGTCATTGTGAAAATGGAGATTTAGTCAAGGTACTTACTCAGGCTCAAAAAGACAGTGGGCATTTTGGGCCCCGTGCCCATGCCGCTTCACGCCCTGATATTGTAGAAAGTGAAGCAATAGGAAGGTTCTTAGATATTGCTTATTTAGCAGGTACACCTGTTCATATTGTCCATTTGAGTACTCAAAAGGGGCTAGAAGCAATCGAGCGTGCTAAAGAAAGAGGACAAATCGTTTATGTGGAAACTTGTCCGCAATATCTCATTTTAGATGAACATGCTTATCAGTTAAAGGAGTTTGAAAGTGCTAAGTATGTGTTATCACCGCCTCTTAGAACAAAACAAGATCAACAAGCACTTTGGCAAGGCATACACACAGGGCTTATTCAAACCATTAGTACGGATCATTGTGCCTTTAACTTTGCCACACAAAAAAGGCAAGGATTAGCAGATTTTAGTGAAATTCCCAATGGTATCCCAGGTATTGAGCATCGTCCACAACTGATCTATACATATGGTGTAGATAAAGGACATATAAGCTTGAAGCAAATGGCAGAGCTACTCAGCACAAAAACGGCAAAGCTATTTGGACTTTATCCAGCTAAAGGGACTATTGAAGTCGGAAGTGATGCAGATTTAGTCATTTGGAATCCTAACTATGAAACGAAACTTTCAAGTACGACTCAGGTACAATCGGTAGATTATACACCCTATGAAGGTCTTTGTGTTAAAGGGCGTGCGGAATACGTTTTCTTAAGAGGAGAACAAGTGGTGAAAGAAGGAAAAGTGATTAATGAAAGAAAAGGGCAGTACTTATTTAGAGGCCCATCAGGAAATATTGAATAATTTATTTAGCTACCCCTATGCAAAGCCCTCACTCTTTTCTAAACTTTAAAGAGAAGACAATAATCATGAGGGAGCAGCTTATGTATAATGAAAGATTAGTTGAGGCTCAAATAGAGAAAGTAGAAAAGAGTTTGAAGGAAACTTTCTATCAAAAAGGTGATAAACTTAAGGTAGGTGTGGACTTAGGAACTGCATATATAGGGATAGTCGTTTTAAATGAACAAGATGAACCAGTGGCCTCAGAGCTTCAAGAAGCACATGTATTAAAAGATGGTATTATTGTAGATTATGTAGGTGCACTTAAAATAGTCAAAAATCTCAAAGAGAAGTTAGAAACAAGACTAGGTGTAAGATTACTTAGAGCTTCTATTGCAATGCCACCTGGAACGGAGTCAAGTATTAAAACACATTGTTATGTTGTAGAAGGTGCAGAAATGGAAGTAAGCCAAGTTCTAGATGAACCTACGGCTGCAAATAATGTATTGCATATTACAGATGGTGCGGTTGTAGATATAGGAGGTGGCACCACGGGACTTTCGATCTTCAAAGATGATAAAGTCGTTTATGTTGCAGATGAACCTACAGGTGGTACGCATCTTACTCTTGTACTAGCAGGGAGTCATCATTTGCCAGTAGAAGAAGCAGAAGTTTTCAAAAAGGATCCAGCCCATCAAAGAGAAGTATTAGGGCATGTTAAGGCCGTTATTGAGAAGATGGCTACCATTGTTAAAAATCATATTGAAGGTTATCAAATCGATGCTATTTATCTTTGCGGCGGTACGTGCTGTTTACAGGGAATGGAACAAATCTTTGAAAAGACAGTTGGTGTTAAGACCATTAAACCAGCGAATCCACTGCTTATTACACCAACAGGTATAGCCATGAGCTGTGAGGCTTTTATACCAGAAAAAGAATATTAATTGAAAATAAAAAGGGTCCCTCAAAGTAAAAACTAAGAGTGGCCCTTTTGCTCATATTATATGAATAATATAACTTTGTGTGACAAGCTAATAAAATATAAGACTAAAAATTGTATAAAACATTAAAAATGGGATATACTCTTAAAAAATTTTAGGAGGTTATCTATGAATCAAGTTCATTTACTTGGCAATCTTACAAAGGATTTAGAGTTAAAAGAAGGCAAAGAAACACAAACACCTTATGTTCAATTTACTTTAGCAGTTGATGACAAAAAGGCTAAAAAGGATCAAAAGACCTACTTTATTGATGTAGTTGCTTTTAGACAAAAAGCAAAACTTTTAGTGAAATATGGGGTAAAAGGAACCTCTTTAATTGTACATGGAAAACTAATGAGTTATAGCTATACAAACAAAGAAGACGACAGAGTTTATGCAACAAAAGTCCTTCTAGAAGACTTTGAATTTATAGGGAATACTAAGCGTGATGAATCTCTAATAGCTGAGATAGCAGCAACAACTGAAAATGTAAATTCAACGAATGAAGTATATTAAATAATCTCTTAGCCATACTAATTATGATTGTTAATAAGTTAGGAGGCACACAAATGAAAAAATATGTTTGTACAATTTGTGGCTATATCCATGAAGGAGACCAGCCACCAGAAAAATGTCCAATTTGTAATGCACCAGCTAGTAAGTTCGAAGCCATGGGTGAACAGCTTGCTTGGTCTGATGAACACCGTATCGGTGTAGCTGAAGGAATCGATCCAGAGATTATAGAAGGATTACGTGCAAACTTCATGGGTGAATGTACTGAAGTGGGAATGTATCTTGCTATGAGCCGTCAAGCTGATCGTGAAGGTTATCCAGAAGTTGCAGAAGCTTATAAACGTATTGCCTATGAAGAAGCAGAGCATGCATCTAAATTTGCAGAACTTTTAGGTGAAGTCGTTAAAGCAGATACAAAAGCAAATTTACAAGTACGTGTTGAAGCAGAATATGGTGCATGTGATGGTAAGAAAAAACTTGCTACACTTGCTAAACAACAAAATCTTGATGCAATTCATGACACTGTTCATGAAATGGCTAAAGATGAAGCACGTCATGGGTGTGCTTTCAAAGGATTATTAGACCGTTATTTCAGCTAGGAGGATTACAATGACAAAAGTAAAATGTAGTGTATCAAACTGTTCCTACAATAAAGATCATGTATGCTATGCAGAACGTGTAGCAATTGGCGGACAAGCAGCGGTTGTAGATGAAGCAACTTGTTGTGGTACTTTTTTAAATGAAGATGCTTATAGTAATTTAGCAGAACATACTGCTTACAAATCAGCTTGTAAAGCTGTAAGTTGTACTGTTGCAACTTGTGTACATCATAAAAATGATCAATGCATGTTAGATTGTATTGCTGTAGAAGGTTCAGGAAATGCAGCCGCATACGTGGAAACATGTTGTTCAAGTTTTAAAGCTCAATAAAGTCAGTAAAAAGGTATTCTTTAAGCTAAGCTTGCTAACTTAAGGAATACCTTTTATACTATAATAATAGGCTTATTTAAAATAAAGTATAAAATACCGTTTTAAGGAATATACTAAAAGGGGAGTTTATAAGATGAAAAAAGAAAAATTTTTACAAGAAGCCTTAAGTATTCCTAACCTTTTAAGTTACTTGCGGCTTATAATGATTCCACTTTTTATTTGGACTTATTTTACTGCGACAACGACCACAGATTGCTTAATAGCTGCTGGCATCTTAGTTTTATCTGGAATAACAGATTTTTTAGATGGCTTTATTGCTAGAAGGTACAACCAAGTCACAGAACTCGGTAAATTTATTGATCCATTAGCAGATAAACTTACACAAGCGTCCATTGTGCTGTGTCTTGTTTTTCGTTACAATATGGCGTTCTTGTTAACAATCATTTTTGTTGTAAAAGAAGTGACACAAGGTTTAAGTTGTTTATTCTTATATCGTAAAGGTAAAAAGTTAAATGGCGCACTATGGTATGGAAAAGTTTCTACTGCAGTATTTTATTTTGCAATGATTTTTTTAATCGCAGTACCAATGCTTAGTACAACTGTTGTTAACCTATTGATCTTAATAACAATGGGTGTTTTGATTTTTGCTTTTATTATGTACATGATTATCTTTATACGCATGAATAAACAGTAATACATACTTGACAAGTTGGTAAATATATGTAATGATAAGCCGACAATATCAATAATAATCCACTTATAAGGTGCTTGAAAAAGCTTAATAGGGAAAGTTAAAAGCTGCAGCCCCCGCTACTGTTACTAGGGACGAAGGTGAAAATGCCACTGTAAGGTTACTTATGGTAAGGCCACCGGAGGATGAACTACGAGCCAGGAGACCTGCCTTATAAGTTAAACGTATTCTTTCGGAGGGAAAGACGTATGCTTTACAAGTTAATTCTGTACGCCTATTCAAGTTAGTAGAAGGAATATTCTGCTAACTTTTTTTATTGTAAAAAATTAAAGGAGAATTATATGCATAAACCGAGAGTGATGTTTCAAGGAACAGCTTCATCTGTTGGAAAAAGTGTACTAGTCGCAGGACTATGTCGTGTACTTCATGAAGATGGATATAAGGTAACACCTTACAAATCACAAAATATGAGTTTGAACTCTTATATTACTGAAGAAGGTAAAGAAATGGGGAGAGCACAAGTGATGCAGGCAGAAGCCGCTGGTATTAAGCCCCATGCACTTATGAATCCTATACTGATTAAACCAACTGGTGATATGAAAGCGCAATATATTATCGAAGGTGAAGTTTTTAAAGATATGACAGCTATGGAATATCAACAGTTTAAGCCAGAACTTAAAAAGCGTCTTAAAACATTATATGAAAAATTAGAAGATGATTTTGATGTGGTTGTTTTAGAGGGGGCAGGTAGTCCGGCAGAAATCAATTTAAGAGAAGGAGATATCGTTAATATGGGGATGGCAGAACTTATTGACTCCCCAGTAATTTTAATTGGCGATATTGATAAGGGAGGCGTATTTGCGTCTTTAGTTGGAACCCTTATGCTTTTATCTGAAGAAGAACGTAAACGTGTTAAAGGTGTTGTCATTAATAAGTTTAGAGGTGATCTTGAAATCTTAAAGCCAGGACTTAAGATGTTAGAAGATATCATTCATATTCCAGTTTTAGGTGTGATCCCTTACTTTAAATTAGCTTTAGAAGACGAAGATAGTGTAAGTACTGTTTTTGAGCAACATCCAAGTACACTAGAAGAAAAACTTATTATTAAGATTATAAGGCTTCCACATCTTTCTAATTTTACAGATTTTAATCGACTATTTGCTTTAGAAGGAGTAGCTGTAAGTTATGCATCCAAGCCTCATGAGCTAGAAGATGCAGACTTAATCATTTTGCCAGGATCAAAAAACACAATCGATGACTTGAACTTCTTGAAAGAGGAAGGTTTTGTGCCTATTTTACATAGGCATAAAGCAGCAGGTAAAACATTGTTTGGTATTTGTGGCGGTTATCAGATGCTAGGTCGTAAGTTGTATAATCCAAGCTTAATGGAAACAACCATAAGAGAAGTAGAAGGTCTAAATCTTCTATCTATTGATACACAATTTGAAACTGAAAAGACCATGACACAAGTAAAGGGATATATAGTAAGTGACAAGGGCCATTTAAAAGGGTGTTTAAACCAACCGATAGAAGGGTATGAAATTCACATGGGTCAAACCATTTGGTATGATGAAAGTCTTGTACCTTTTGTGGCATTAAACGAAACATTAGGAAGTGCAGACCATCGTATAGAGGGTTATCATGATCCAGATGCATTGGTTTATGGTACTTATATACATGGTATTTTTGACAAACTCAGCTTTACACTCCCATTTTTAAATGCACTAGCCTGTGCCAAAGGGCTTGGAGCAGACAGCATTAAGCTTGCTGGAAGTACACATACCGATTATGCTGCTTTTAAAGAAAGTCAATATAGTCAATTAGCTAATTTATTAAGAGATCATTTAGACCTCGAAACAATTTATTCCATTTTATTTAAATAATTTATTACATCTTAGGAGGACATATCCCATGAAAAAAAGAAAATTTTTACAAGCATTCCTTATTGCAAGTTGCATTAGTTTAAGTTTAGTAGGTTGTACAAGTAATGAACAACCAACACCTGTACAAAATGAAACAGCACAAGACAGTGCAGAAGATACATCAGTAGAAGAAAGTACCCCAGAAGTAGCCACTTACCCAGTAAGTATTGTAGATTCTACAGGTACAACAATTACATTAAATGAAGAACCACAAAAAATCGTTTCATTAGCACCAAGCACAACAGAAATCTTAGGTGCTCTTGATGTAACAGATAAAGTAGTAGGTCGTACGAAATACTGTAACTATCCAGAAGCTATTACAGAGGCACAAGATGTAGGAGGCACATCAAATCCAAACGTTGAAACAATTGTTGCCCTACAACCTGATCTTGTTGTAGCATCTACTCATGTTTCAGATGAAGTCATTAGCAAATTAAGAGAAGTAAATATTCCAGTAGCATTCTTAAATGAACAAGAAAACTTTGAAGGCACTTATTCAGCAATCGAAAATATTGGTTTACTTGTAGGTCGTACAAAAGAAGCTGAACAAGTTGTTGCAGGAATGAAAGCACAAATTGAAGAAACGATGAATAAAGTTAATGCTTTAAATAAAGAAGTTAAACCTCGCGTTTACTATGCAGTATGGTATGGAGATAGCGACTCAACAGCAGGTGGTGATACATTTATTGGTGAAATGATTACATTAGCAGGTGGTGATAACGTTGCTAAAGATGTAGAAGGATGGAGTATCTCAAAAGAAAAAATCGTAGAAGGTGATCCAGATATGATTATTGTACCAGCTGGAAATGGTCTTAAAGAAGCTTTTGAAACAACAGAGTTCTACAAAGATTTACGTGCAGTACAAGAAGGACATATTTATGAAATTAATCAAGATATGATATCAAGACAAGGTCCTCGTCTTGCAGAAGCTTTCAGCAAACTTGCTCAAATCATTAATCCAGAATTACAATAGTGTGTGACGGTTATGAAAAAACCACAAAGTGCCAAGACCTTTTATAAAATTTATGGCATCCTTGCGGTAGTAACCCTTGTGCTTGCCATTCTTTCTATTGCAATTGGAGCTTCTAGAATCCATCCTTTTGATGTATGTAAAGTATTATTTTATAGTTTACTCGGAGGAGACTATAAAGAGTTAGTGGATGCTGGGCAGTTAATGGTGATTATCCAATTGCGTATTCCACGTATTTTAATGGCCCTTTTAACAGGAATCAATTTAGCTGTAACTGGCGCGATTTATCAAGCCTTATTTAAAAATGATATGGCGGACCCTTTTATGCTAGGAATTTCATCAGGGGCTTCATTAGGCGCTGGAATTGGCTTTATGTTAGGCGGGTTTTCACCTCTCTATGCATTTTTAGGTGCATTAGTTGCCAATATACTTGTCAATACCCTAGCAGGGACAAAAGGGAAGACGTCTACCATTAGGCTTCTATTATCAGGTCTTGCCATTAATTATTTCTTTTCAGCTATCTTATCTTTAATAAGAACCTATTCGGATAATAAAAACTTAACCTTATTTGCTTGGGGAATGGGCTCACTTAGTGGAGCCTCTTACCCACGTGTTTTATTACTAAGTCTTCTTACCTTTCCTATTTTGTGTTGTTTCTTCTTTTATCGTAAAGAACTTAACTTGTTATTGATGGGAGAAGATGCAGCCAAAGCTATGGGGGTAGATGTGTTAAAACTTAGAAAAGTTTTCTTGATTCTAAGTAGCTTACTTATTGCGACAACCGTAAGTTTTACAGGAACCATTGGTTTTGTAGGGCTTATTATTCCACATATGGTAAGACTTTTATTTGGAGCAAATTATCGTAAGACATTACCCATTACGGGGCTATTAGGCATGATTTTTGTTCTATGTTGTGATAATCTATCTAGGGCACTACTTGGGTCTTCGGAAATTCCAATAGGGATTATTACCTCCTTATTTGGTGCCCCATACTTTATGTATTTAATTTATAAAGAACGTAAAAGGAGCATGCTATGATTAAGGTTCAAAATTTGTCTTATCAGATTGGAGATAAACCTATTTTAAAGGACATATCTTTAACTTTTAAACCGCATACGATCTACGGCATTATTGGACCTAATGGTGCAGGGAAAAGTACATTACTTAAGCATATGATGCGTATTATTGAACCTTCTTCCTCTACAGTGTTTTTAAAAGATCAAGATGTCACGAAAGTAAAAGTCAAAGAATATGCCAAACAGTGTAGCTTTGTTTTTCAAGAAAATCCAAGAGATCTAGACTTTACAGTTGAAGAAATGATCGCTATGGGACGTTATCCTTATTTAGATTATATGGGACATACAACAAAAGCTGATGAAATAGTGATTGAACGTATTATTCATGAATTATCATTAGAAAAGCTACGTGAGCGTTCTATGCTTAACTTAAGTGGAGGAGAAGCTCAGAAAGTTTTTATTGGCCGTGCTTTAGCCCAAGAGACACCTATACTTTTATTGGATGAGCCTATTTCTATGCTAGATGTGCATAATAGTGTAGAGTTGTTAAATCGACTAAAGACTATTAAAGATCAACATCAATTGACCATTATTATGGTGATTCATGATTTGAATTTAGCTTTTCAATATTGTGATGAAATTGTTTTACTCAAAGAGGGAGAGGTGCTCCTTGCTGCATCTAGACAAGAGGTATTAGAAAGTGAGATACTACAACAAGTGTATCATCATCGTCTAAAGATTATTCACGATCATGGGAATACTTATGTTGTTCCTAGAGCAAATGAGAAGGAGGCTTAAGATGATTCTTATATTAGGAGGCGCCAGAAGTGGCAAAAGCTCATATGCTGAAGAAAAGGCAAGAGTACTTAATGAAACATTAGGTGGAGATGTACTTTATGTGGCAACATCTATTGCTTTTGATGAGGACATGAAGGACCGTATCAAGAAACATCAAGCTTCACGTCCCAGTCACTGGCATACATTAGAGCAATACAAAGATTTTGAGACATTAAGTGAACAGCCTGATTTTATTGGGGCAAATGTAGTAATGATGGATTGTGTAACTTTAATGGTTAGTAACTTATTATTAGAATATCAGGTAGACTTTGATCATGTCGATCGCGGCACAATTGATCAAATGGAACAAGATATTACAAAACAGGTATTAGCATTTGTTTCTGCCTGTAAAAAGGCCAACAAGGCATTTATTCTCGTATCTAATGAAGTAGGGTTAGGCATCGTACCAGCCTACCGTTTAGGTAGTATTTTTAGAGATATTGCTGGACGCATTAATCAACTTTTAGCAAGAGAAGCTGAGGAAGTTTATTTCTTAGTTTCTGGTATCCCTATGAAAATAAAATAATTTTAACTTTCCCCAAAAGATTGGTCTAAAAATATAACGCTTATTATAAATATATTATTAGAGTTTAAATGGTCAGGGGGAAGAGCATGAAACAATGCATTGAAAAAAAACAATGTATAGGTTGTAAGCATTATATGGAAAATCGTTATCATTATTACACACATGATAATCGTATGGTTGAGTATCATGTGCATGAATGCCAGAGGCAACAAGGCATAGGTCACACCACAGATGAAATAAAGTGTAAGAGTTTTGAAAAGAAAAAGAGATTTTAGGCTAGAACCTAAAGTCTCTTTTTCTTTACTTTTGAAAACGATTTAATTATAATGTTAATTGAAAAAATTTGACTAGATGGTGAGAGACATGATAAAAATTGCAATTTGCGAAGATGATTCGCAGGAGCGAGCAAAATTACGGCGATATATTACAGCATTTGCCGCAGAAAGAGGCGCAGAGCTTAGCGTCGATGACTATGCAAGTGGTGAAGCATTTTTAGAACAATGGGATGGTGCCCATTACCATGTATTGTTCTTAGATGTTTATATGGGTGGAATGACAGGTATTGAATTAGCTAAACATGTTCGTACAATTGATGAAAAGGTCATGATAATTTTTGTTACATCTGATACAAGTCATGCATTAGAAGGATATAAGATCCACGCCTATGACTATATTATAAAGCCTATACAGCATATAGACTTTATACATACGTTGCAAGATATTATGAATCATATTCAAGTAGATGATGAACCCGCCTTTATTTTTCCTACAACTGGCGGAGATTTAAGACTCAAGCTTAAAGATATCTATTATATAGAAAGTAATATACGTAAGACGAATATCTATTTAGATGGTGAACAGTATACATGCCAATATAATATTAATACACTGGAAGAAAAACTTTTAAAGTCTGGTTTTATACGTACCCATCGTAGTTTTCTTGTAAATATGGCAAGGTTAAAGCTGATTAAAGGAAATGAAGTTTTTTTAGAAAATGGACAAACTGTCTTTCTAAGTAAGTATAAACAAAAAGAAGTAAAAGTAAGATTTATGCACTATTTAGGAGGAACACCATGAATATAATCATCCTTTTAAAGCTTGGGACAGTAGTAGTAGGCTTAGTTGAATTGGTTGTTTCTTGTAGAATTGCAAACCTTTTACTAGAAGAGAAAAATAAAGAAGACGTTAATAAATGGCAATTAATAATAGCTATAGGCTTAATTATTTTAGTGATGGGTATGTGTAATATTGTAATAGGGCCATCTCCTATAACGGCTTTGAGTGTCTTAACTTGTTTTTTTCTTTTTCATTTATTACTTTATAATGGAAGTATTGGAAAGAGACTTTTGGTTGTAGCATTATGTGGTATTATAATTTCTCTGAGTGATGTAGCTGCTATTATGTTGTTTGGTAAATATAGATTACTGTATCCCCCAGCATCTCTTGTTTACGAAACTTATTGGACATTAATGGGTATAGGGAGCAAGGTCATTTGCTTTATGGTGATTAATACCATTTACCGTATTGTAAAACGTAAGGAAAAGGGCTTTACACCTGTAGAACTTGTTTTACATGTAGCACCTATTATTACCCTTTATACGATTGATTTAGTCATTCAATGTAATATACAAAGTATAAGTTTTAATGTGGCTAATGCAGTGAGTTCAGTACTTATAAGTATTGGGCTATTATTAGTGAATATTTTAACGTGGTCTGTATTTGATACTTTAATAAAGAATGAACGTGAGAAACAATTTTATTTAATGTGTCAAGAAAATGTTAAACAACAGTATGAGTTTTATCGTAACCAAGAAGCTAAGGAAGAGGCCACTAGACGTATTTGGCACGATATTCATAACCATCTCCAATGTGTTCACGATTTAATTCGTGAAGGGTATAGCACTGAAGCTAATCAGTATTTACATTCTTTAGAGAAAGATATTGCTACGTTGCGTGGACAGATTAGAACTGGGCATCTTATTATAGATGCGATTTTAACAGATAAGTATGGTATGGCGTTAGCTTATGATATAAGCATGGTCATGAAAGTGGATGGACAGCTTCTAAATGCCATACAAGATATAGATTTATGTGTCATCTATAGTAATTTAATTGATAATGCCATTGAAGCCTGCCGAAAAAATGATATTAAAAGTCGTGAAATTCTCATTATTACTAAACAGATCAAACAGTATATAGCTATTGAAGTGATGAATAGCTGCAATGGTAATATTATTGAGAAAAATGGAAGATTTATAACAACAAAGACGTCTTCAACAGGACATGGAATAGGTTTATCCAATGTACGTCATGTTATAGAGAAGTATGAGGGAGAAATGAAAGTGGACTATAATGCAACAACTTTTAATGTTCAAATCTTTCTTCCTCTTACTAAAACAGTCTAATTATGTATGATTTTGGTCCAATCATGTCAGAAGTATTGAATGGTGATAATCCCTATGGTATATTTTAGCTACAGATATCTGAGCACACTTGTAACAAATAAATGTAACAAAAGTAAAAACGTAATGGGTTTATGCTATTTAGTCAAAATATGATCGGATACGAATAGAAGGCGTAGGGACCCTTCTATTCAAAAGTAAAAAAGTGGCGGGGGCCACTTTTTTTTTATCTTTTTATTTTTTTCCTTAAGTAAATATGTTATACTTTTTAAGAAAAATAGGTATTTAAGGAGTGGAATAATGGAAAGCTTTAAAACAAAAGGTGTATGTGCGAGCGAAATTCAATTTGAAGTAGAAAATAATATGATTAAATCAGTACAATTTATTAATGGGTGCCCAGGTAATACACATGGTGTAGCTGCTCTAATTAAAGGGATGGAAGTTAGTGAAGCAATTGAACGCCTTAAAGGTATTGACTGCCGTGGACGTGGAACATCTTGTCCAGATCAACTTGCAAAAGCATTAGAACAATTTGTACAAGAAAAGTAGAGTGATTCTACTTTTTTTATTGTCATAATATATATGATAATGAGCTAATTTTTCTTGAAAGGATTACAGACTATGAATATCATCGTTCAAAAATTCGGGGGAACCTCAGTTGCTACACCAGAGGCAAGGGGCCAGGTTATACAAAAGATACTTAAAGCAAAAAAAGAAGGAAAATCACCTGTTGTTGTGGTTTCGGCAATGGGAAGAGTGCCATCACCATATGCTACAGATACCCTTTTACAATTTGTAAAAGATGAGGCGGGTGAAATCAAAGATAGAGAATATGATTTACTTCTTTCTTGTGGAGAAATCATCTCAGCCGTTACGATTGCAACGATGCTTCAAGCAGCAGGTTATGATGCAGTTGCACTAACAGGTGGCCAAAGTGGTATTATTACAGATGGTGTACACAAAAGTGCAGATCTTTTATATGGAAAATCTGATGCACTTGTAGGATATGTAGAAAAAGATATCATTCCAGTTGTTGCAGGTTTCCAAGGTATGACTGTAGAAGGTGAGATCACGACACTAGGACGTGGTGGAAGTGATACAACAGCAGCAATGCTTGGTGGATTAGTAGGTGCTGAGTCTATAGAGATTTACACGGATGTAGATGGTATTATGACAGCAGATCCAAGAGTTAGTGAATGTGCAAGTATTATTCCTGCTATTACGTATAACGAAATTTTCCAAATGGCAGATAGTGGTGCTAAGGTAATTCATCCACGTGCGGTGGAATATGCAATGCGTGCCAATATTCCACTTATTATTAAGAATACTTTTAGCGATGAGCCAGGTACAGCGATTGTACAAAGTGTGAAGAAAAGTTATCCATCTCAAACTGTTAAATTAATCACAGGTGTTGCACATCGTTTGAATCGTATTCAATTTAAAATCACAGAAAAGCTTGATGCAGACTGTGATTTATTAGAATGTATGGCTAAAGAGCATATTAGTATTGACCTTATTAATATTTTCCCAGAGTATAATGTCTTTACAATTGACGGCGAAGATAAAAATAAATTAGAAGCAATCCTTAAAAAAGATGGCTATGAATATACAATGGTAGAAGATTGCTGTAAAGTTACAGTGATTGGAGAACGTATGACAGGTGTTCCTGGTGTTATGTCTCGTATTATGAAAGCACTTAACAAAGAAGGCATCCAAGTACTTCAAACAGCGGATTCATTAACAACAATAGGTTGCTTAATTCGATCAGAACAAGTAAGCCGTGCCGTTACAGCACTTCTTTTAGAATTTAATATCTAGATGTATAAGCCTCTCTTTTTTTTGCATACTAAGTTTAAAAAGCAAAATAAAGAGAGGCTTATTTTAATGAAAAAATCACAATTTCTTAACGAAGATGCACCAAAACAACCTCAAGAAAACAAACCAAAAAATGAATCTACACAACAAAATGAAAATACTTCAGCCAATGATACCAACAATGAAATAAAGGAATTTGGACAACTCCCTACAAGTAAAGAAGAAGGTAGCGGTATACACTGTATTACAATCATTGGACAAGTAGAAGGTCATGTAAGTATGCCACCACAAAATAAGACAACAAAATATGAGCATCTTATTCCGCAATTAGTAGGTTTATCCGATGATCCAAAAATAAAAGGTGTTCTAGTTGTACTTAATACTGTAGGTGGTGATGTAGAAGCAGGGCTTGCGATTGCAGAACTGATTACTTCTTTTGAAAAGCCAGTCGTTTCACTTGTGCTAGGAGGGGCACATTCTATAGGGGTCCCTATTGCAGTATCTAGTGACTATGCCTTTATTACTCCAAGTGCAACCATGACCATTCATCCTGTACGTATGAATGGAACAGTATTAGGTGTGGCACAGACATTTGAGTATTTTGATCAAATGCAAGAGCGTATTGTAGAATTTGTATCAAATAATTCTGGTATTTCTTCAGAACGTTTTAGAGAATTGATGCTAGATACAGGTAAGCTTGCAAAAGATATGGGAACTATTCTTGTTGGCAAACAAGCAGTAGAAGAAAAAATTATTAATGAAGTAGGAGGGCTCAAAGAAGCACTTCACAAATTGCACCAATTGATAGAAGAAAAAGAAGGTGATAAGTAGTGATTCATTACGCTGTTCAACCTATTTATATACCACCAGAAGCATCGCCAGATTTTCATATTTTAGATTATATGGGCTATGAAGTGGTTGCATGTAAAACAGAAGAAGGGTTTATACTAGATAGAATATTTTCTACAAATCCTGGAGATTTTTTAGTAGATTCGCTCCAACCTGGAACTTTATTGCAAAATAGCCTTATCAATAAAATTATTCAATGATATAATGATAGATGTATATGGGATTTTTCCTTTATACATCTATTATTTTTTATAAGCTTTATGCTTGTAGACTGTTCAAAGGGGTTTATACATATGAAAAAGAAAACGACTAAGAAGTCGTCAGCATCTAAGAAAAAGACACAAAAGTCTAAGGCTCTTGGTACTGACTTAACAAGTGAGGTTATAGGGGTCACTTTAATTGGCTTTAGTATTTTGATTATTGCAAGTGTATTTACCAATCAAGTTGGTCTTATAGGGACAGGTATTAAAAGACTGTTTATAGGATTACTTGGAATAGGAGGTTATATTTTACCTTTTGGTATGATTATTATGGGATATTACTATATTAAACATCGTTTAGACAAAATGTTTGATTTCCTATTTTATACTATTCCATTATTGATCATGCTTGTTTGCTTTTTCCACCTTATAAGTTATGGAGATCATTCTACTTTAGCATTATGGAGTTTGGATTACTTTAAAACAGCTTCTTATTTAAATGGTGGTTACATAGGTGCACTGATTGGACAAGTTTTCTTAACCTTATTAGGTTTACTAGGGAGTTATATTGTTCTTTTTGTATGTTTTGGTGTTTGGATTTTGATTGCAACCAGATTTCCTATTCTAAGCTGGCTAGGTGAAACTTTCGAAGAGGTTAGATCAAAAATTCAAGAAACCTTAGCAAATCGTGAATGTAGACCTAGAAAAGAGAAGAAGGCTAAGCAACCTACACGAGAAGTTCTTGTATCAGAAGGAGATCTTACCTATGAAGAAGCAAGATTTGAAGAACCTAAATTTGAACATCCACCTATTTACTTAGGTGTAGAGCCTGTAAAAGAACCTCCATTAAATGAGGCATATGAAGAAGCAACAACTTATGAGGAACCTATGATTTACAACGAACCTGAAGTAGAAAAATCTATGTCTAAGCCTAATCATCATGAGCAAGAGATGAAACATCTGATGACAGATCCTGAAGCGCCTGTAAGTAGTGTGTTTGATGCAGATGAGGAAATGGATGGTTCTTTACACCATGAAATACCTTATACATTTCCTTCTATTCAATTACTTAAGAAAAGTGAGGCAACAGCACAAAAAAGCAGTTCTCGTGCTTCCTTAGGGAATGCGAAGAAGCTAGAAGAAACTCTTTTAAGCTTTGGCGTAGAAGCAAAAGTAACACAAATTCATAAAGGTCCAACAGTTACACGTTATGAACTTCAACCTAAACAAGGGGTTAAAGTTAGTAAGATAGTTAATCTAGCAGATGATATCGCCTTAAACTTAGCAGCATCAGGTATACGTATTGAAGCACCTATTCCAGGGAAAGCTGCTGTAGGGATTGAAGTACCTAATGAATCTAGTGAAATTGTTTATTTACGTGATGTCATCGATACAGACCAATTTACAGCTTTTCCATCTAAACTTGCTTTTGCCTTAGGGAAAGACATAGGTGGTAAACCAATCGTTGCGGATATTGGTAAAATGCCACATATTCTCATAGCTGGTGCCACTGGTTCAGGAAAAAGTGTTTGTATCAATACACTGATTACAAGCATTCTCTATAAGGCTTCTCCAGATGAAGTTAAACTAATTATGATTGATCCTAAAGTAGTAGAACTTAATGTTTATAATGGGATTCCGCATCTTTTGATTCCTGTTGTAACTGATCCAAAGAAAGCTGCCGGTGCACTTTGCTGGGCAGTAAATGAGATGACCAAACGTTATCAACTCTTTGCCGATAATAATGTACGTGATATGAAAGGGTATAATAACAAGGTAACAGACCCATCACAAAAAATGCCAAGCATTATCATTATCATCGATGAGCTTGCAGACCTTATGATGACAGCCGCAAAAGAAGTAGAAGATGCGATTTGTCGTTTAGCGCAAATGGCACGTGCTGCTGGTATTCACTTAGTTATTGCAACCCAACGTCCTTCAGTAGACGTTATCACAGGGGTTATTAAAGCCAATATTCCTTCAAGACTTGCCTTTGCTGTATCATCTGGTATTGACTCAAGAACCATACTAGATACTAATGGTGCAGAGAAACTCTTAGGTAAGGGAGATATGCTGTTCTGCCCAATTGGTGAATCAAAGCCTTTACGTATTCAAGGGGCTTTTGTTTCTGATCAAGAAGTTGAAAGTATTGTAGAGGCTGTTAAAAATACAAGAACAGCTCAATATGAAGAATCTGTTATTGAAAGCATTGTAGCACCACCCGTTGCCATTGAAAGCTCAGATGAGGATGAACTCGTTGTTGAAGCAATTAACTTAGCAAACGGTAAAGACAAACTCTCTATATCTATGTTACAAAGATATTTTAGAATAGGCTTTAATAGAGCATCTAGATTAATGGAAACATTAGAAGCAAGGGGCGTTGTTGGCCCGGATGAAGGGAGTAAACCTAGAAAGGTACTAAATACTACACCAATTACAAAAGGAGATGAATAGAATGTTTAAATCTGATATTCAAATTGCACAAGAAGCTGTTATGGACCCGATTAAAGAAGTTGCTAAAAGAGCTGGTATACCAGAAGAAAGTCTTGAACTTTACGGAAACTATAAAGCAAAACTCTCACACGAATTGTTCGAAAATGTTAAAGACAATAAAGATGGCAAGCTCATCCTTGTTACAGCAACCAATCCAACACCAGCAGGTGAAGGCAAAACAACCATTACAGTTGGGCTTGGACAAGCACTTTGCAAACTTGAACAAAATGCAATTATTGCACTTCGTGAACCATCTCTTGGACCTTGTATGGGTATTAAAGGCGGAGCAGCAGGCGGAGGGTACGCACAAGTTGTACCTATGGAAGACATCAACTTACACTTTACAGGGGATATTCATGCAATTGGTGCTGTAAATAACCTTTTAGCATCTATGATTGATAATCATATTCACCAAGGTAATGTACTTGAAATTGACCCAAGAACAATCACTTGGAAACGTTGCGTAGACCTTAATGACCGTGCGTTAAGAGATATTGTAGTAGGTCTTGGTGGTATGCTTAATGGTATTCCTCGTCAAGATGGCTTCATGATTACTGTAGCATCAGAGATCATGGCTATTTTATGTCTTGCAACAGATTTAATGGATCTTAAACAAAAACTTGGTGATATTATCATTGGTTATAGCTACTCAGGTAAGCCTGTAACAGCACGTGATTTAAATGCACAAGGTGCTATGGCTGCACTCTTAAAAGATGCGATTAAACCAAATCTTGTTCAAACATTAGAACATACGCCAGTTCTTATGCATGGTGGACCATTTGCAAATATTGCCCATGGATGTAATAGTGTGCGTGCAACAAAACTTGCGCTTAAACTTGGTGATATTGTTGTAACTGAAGCTGGATTTGGTGCAGATCTTGGTGCAGAGAAATTCTTTGATATCAAATGTCGTAAAGCAGATTTAAAACCAGATGCAGTTGTCCTTGTAACAACAATCCGTGCCCTTAAATACAATGGCGGTGTAGCAAAAGAAGACTTAAAAGAAGAAAATTTAGAAGCACTTCAACAAGGTATTGTAAACCTTGAAAAACATATTGAAAACGTACACAAATTTGGTGTACCGGTGGTTGTAACACTTAACCAATTCATTACAGATACAGAAGCTGAAATAGCTTTTGTTAAAGAAAAATGCGAAGCACTTGGTTGTGACTTTGCACCAGCTAAGGTTTGGGAACATGGTGGAGAAGGAGGTATTGAACTTGCTAAGAAAGTACTTGAAGTACTTGAAACAAAACCAAGTGAATTTAAATACCTTTATGATGATGCTTTAAGCATTAAAGAGAAAATTCACACCATTGCAACTCAGATTTATGGTGCGAAAGATATAGCTATTGAAGCAAATGCAGCAAAATCTATTACACGTATTGAAAGTCTTGGCCTTGGTCATCTTCCAGTATGCATGGCGAAAAACCAATACTCCTTATCTGATGATCCAAAAGCATTAGGAAGGCCAGAGGGCTTTACAACAACAATCAAAGAAGTTAGGATATCAGCAGGAGCTGGATTCATTGTAGCCCTTACAGGTAACGTAATGACTATGCCAGGTCTACCAAAGAAACCAGCAGCGGAAGCAATTGATATTGATGAAAAAGGTGTTATTACAGGTTTATTCTAAAGATCAGAAAAGAGGGATAGTATATGGAGACAAAAATCATAGATGGTGCTCTTATCTCTACCCAAATCAAAGATGAACTCAAAGAACAAGTTCTAGTATTGCAAGACCAAGGTATTTATCCTGGTCTTGCAGTTGTTTTAGTAGGGGAGAATAGTGCGTCAAAAGTATATGTTGGAAACAAGAAAAAAGCATGTGAGCATGTAGGTATTAAATCTTTTTCTTATGAGTTACCAGAAGAAACAAGTGAAGAAAGTTTATTAGAGCTTATTGAAACACTCAACGCAGATGAGAATGTTCATGGTATTTTAGTACAATTACCATTGCCACGTCATATGGATGAGCAAAAAGTAATTGCAACCATTGCACCATATAAAGATGTAGATGGTTTCCATGTAGCTAACACAGGTGCACTTTTAGTAGGAGCGCCTGGATTTGTAAGCTGTACACCAGCGGGGATTATGGAGCTACTCAAACGTTATGATGTAGCATTAACAGGTAAAAAATGTGTTGTAGTAGGAAGAAGTAATATTGTTGGTAAACCAATTAGTTTGCTTTTATTACGAGAAAATGCTACAGTAACTATGTGTCATTCAAAAACAAAAAATTTACAAGAAGAAATAAAACAAGCAGATGTGCTTGTAGTGGCTGTTGGTGTAGCTAAAATGGTTACAGGAGATATGCTTAAGGAAGGTTGCGTTGTCATCGATGTAGGTATGAACCGAGATGAAAATGGCAAACTTTGTGGTGATGTAGATTTTGCATCTTGTGAAGGGATTGCAAGTCTCATGACACCTGTACCAAGAGGCGTAGGTCCTATGACTATTGCTATGCTGATGCACAATTGCGTACAAGCAGCCATGAGGAAGGAGAAATGAATTTGAAACATACAATTGCCTTTGTATCTTTAGGATGTGACAAAAACTTAGTAGACAGCGAGCATATGTTAGGCCTCTTAAATGCAGCAGGCTTTACACTTATTGCAGATGAATCTGAGGCAGAGGTCCTAGTAGTTAATACATGTTGCTTTATTGAAGATGCTAAAAGAGAAAGTATCGAACAAATATTAGAAGTTGCTAAATATAAAGAAGAAGGTGCATGTAAAGCCCTTATCGTAACAGGATGTATGGCGCAACGTTATAAACAAGAAATTTTAGATGAAATGCCAGAAGTTGATGCGGTAGTAGGAACAACTTCTTATGACAAAATTGTTGAAACAGTTTCTGAGGTGCTTAAAGAAAACGGTGTTAAAGTTCAAAACTTTGATACAATTGACCGTGAACATATTGAAAATATGCCACGTATCTTAACAACAGCAGGTTACTTTGCTTATATGAAAATTGCAGAAGGCTGTGATAACAAGTGTACTTACTGTATTATCCCATCTCTTCGTGGTAAATACCGTTCACGTCCAATGGATCAACTTGTAAACGAAGCAGAACGTCTTGCAAAAGATGGTGTAAGCGAACTCATCTTAGTTGCTCAAGATACAACTTTATACGGAACAGACTTACCGGGTGATGAAACGTTAGCAAAACTTTTACGTCGCCTTGGACAAGTAGAAGGTATTGAATGGATTCGTATTCTTTACTGTTATCCAGAAAATATTACAGATGAACTTATTGAAGAAATCAAAACAAATGATAAAGTGTGTAACTATTTAGATATTCCAATTCAACACGCGGCAGACCCAGTTCTTAAACGTATGGCAAGAAAGAGCACAAATGCAGAGCTTATTGCTAAAATGACAAAATTACGCAAAGAGATTCCAGGTATGGCGATTCGTACAACTTTAATTGTAGGATTCCCTGGAGAAACAGAAGAAGACTTTGAAGTACTTTGCAACTTTGTAAAAGAAATGCGTTTTGACCGTTTAGGTGTATTTACTTATTCACAAGAAGAAGGCACACCTGCTGCACGTCTTACAGAGCAAATTGATGAAGAAGTTAAAGCAAAACGTAAAGATATTATTATGACGATTCAACATGAAATCTCAGAAGCTTTAACACATGAAAAAGTGGGACAAAAAATGCGTGTGCTCATTGAAGGTAAACTTACAGGCGAAGATGTTTATATCGCACGTTCTTACCAAGATGCACCTGAAATAGATGGACAAGTATTCATTCCATTTGAAGGTGAGTTAATTTCTGGTGATTACGTAGACGTAGAAATTACTGAAGCAAGTGATTACGATTTAATTGGGGCTTTAATCTAACAAGTTCACAAAGAATGGGGATGAAGTTATGAATATTGCTAATCAACTTACGTTAGCAAGAATACTATTAGTGTTTGTTTTTATGGCTGTGATATGGAATCCATGGCTAAGCTTGCCAGTTACTTTATGGATCGCACTTGCTATATTTGTGATAGCAAGTTTCACTGATTTTTTGGATGGTTATTTAGCTCGTAAATATAACCTTGTAACCAATCTTGGAAAGTTTATGGATCCTTTAGCAGATAAAATGCTTGTAACAGCTGCTATGATTGCGATTGTTGACAAAGGTACAGTCCTTCCAGCAGGAATTTTACCAGCTTGGATTGTTGTAATCATTTTACTTCGTGAATTTGCAGTATCAGGCTTGCGTCTTGTAGCTGCTAATGAAAATATTGTCATTGCAGCGGGTTCACTTGGAAAAATTAAAACAGTTGTACAAATGATCATGATTATTGTATACTTAGCTCCAATTCAGTTAAGTATTTGGCCACTGATTGCTACTTTATTAGCTTATGCAGCATTAATTTTAACTGTTGTCTCAGGTGGGCAATACATTTGGGATAATCGAAAAGTATTCAAAAGTGAAGCAAAGTCTAAATAAAAACTAAATTTACATTCTAAAATAAGAGGTTGATTGGAAGATTCCGATCAACCTCTTATCTATTTAGGAGTACTTATGCTGTATTAAGAATGGGTAGACAGTATAAATTTAGGACACTTGTGGAAGAATTTAACTATAAATGAAGTTGTACAAAAGTGAATAGCTCTTAGAGAGATTAGAGAAAAGAAAAAAGTTGATAAAAAACATTGCATTTCGACAGCATTCTTGTTATTCTATAAAGGTTGCTAAAAAACAACTAAGATATAAATTTATGCGATTCAAATAGATTAAATCAAACGAAGGAGGACGCTATGCATTATCATACCATTGTTATAGGTGCTGGACCAGCAGGGCTTTTTGCTGCGGGTCAAATAGGAAAATCGGGTAGAAAAGTGCTTGTTTTAGAGAAAAATGCACAGGCAGGTAAGAAGTTATTAATATCAGGAAGTGGGCAATGTAATTTTACGCATAGTGGTCCTATTGAACATTTCTTTACACGTTATGGTGATCATGAGAAGTTTATCAAAGGTGCACTTACTCGTTTTACCAATGAAGATACTATTCGATTTTTTGAACAGGCAGGAATAAGTAGCGAAACAAGGGAAAATGGTAAGGTCTTTCCTAAAAGTTCAAAAAGTATAGATGTATTGAATGCTTTATTGATGGTGTGTAAGAAATGCAATGTAGAAGTAAAATACAATCAAGGCGTATCACATATTGAACGCTATGATGGTATTTTTACATTGGAGACACAAGATGGCGAACGTTATTTAGCAGATCATGTGGTTGTCGCAACAGGCGGAAAATCTTTCCCTCATCTAGGAAGTACGGGAGATGGTTATCGGTTAGCAAGTGCTTTAGGACATACAGTTGTTGAACCTAGGCCAGCACTAACTTATGTAACAACTCATGAGCGTACCTATTGTGCACTTTCAGGTATATCTTTTAAAGATGCAGGCGTTACTTTGTGGCACGAGAACAAGAAACAAGTAGAACGCCATGGGAGTTTACTTTTTACACATAAAGGGCTCTCTGGTCCAGTTATTTTAGATGCTACAAGATGGATGATGCCAGGGGATCAACTCACAGTGAACTATCTTTATCCTATGACTTATGAAATGGTACGTGATCAATTTGCAAAAGAGATTCCTGAGCGTGGAAAAGAAGGGGTATTAACTTATTTAAAGCAATTTGATACACTTACACGTAGTTTTTGTGAGACGGTTTTAGAACATTTAGGTATTCCAAATGACCAGACCTGTGCAAGACTTTCTAAAAAGGAAAGGGAGATGCTTGTAACAGAACTGACAAGATGTACCTTTAATCTTTCAGGTATTGGTGGAATGAATTCTGCTATGGTAACAGCCGGTGGTATTTCTCTTAAAGAAATTAATCCAACTACAATGGAAAGTCGTAAACAAAAAGGTCTTTATTGTATTGGAGAAGTGTTAGATATTGACGGTGATACAGGTGGGTACAATATACAAGCAGCTTTTTCAACAGCTTATGTATGTGCAACCCATTTAGCTAAATAATAGAAGATATACAACTATAAAATGGGCAATTATTTCCAGGATGGAGTAATTGCTCATTTTATTTTGGCTATTTTTTATTTTCTTAATTCGGATAAGGGTATGTACATGTGTTTTTGTAATTTTATATGTAAGATAGCTAGAACATCTTTAAAATATTTAGATGATATTCCAAAATTTGAAAATAGCACTTGCTTTTATCCTATCACTCACGTATAATTGTATACAATCATACAGAATACAAACGGAGGGAAATATATGAAGAAATCACTAGGTTTATCGAGCAAAATTTTTATTGGACTTCTGGCAGGGGTAGTGCTAGGAATTATTATCCAAATGGGACAATTTAATGGGCTACTAGAATATGTGATTCAGCCTATAGGAACGATCTTCCTTAATTTAATGAAGATGGTTATTGTACCACTAATTTTATGTACATTAGTTTCAAGTATGACCCATGTAGGGGATATGAATCGTTTAGGTCTTATGGGTAAGAAAACACTTACATATTATATGACAACAACAGTTTTAGCAGCATGTATTGGAATGACTCTTGCACTTATTATGAAACCGGGTGTAGGTGTGCTTCTAGGAAATGCAGAAGCACCTGTTATTCAAACAACAAATTTAATGAGCTTAATCGTTGATATTGTACCAAGTAATCCATTTAAAGCCTTAACAGATGGTAATACACTTCAAGTTATTATTTTCGGAGCCTTTGTAGGTGTAGCAATTAATAGTTTAGGTGAAAAAGCGAGTGCAGCAAAAGTACTCTTTACAAATTTCTCTGATATTATGTACAAAATCGTTGAAATGATTATGCGTATTACACCAATTGCTGTATGTGCACTTATTGCAGATGTTGTAGCAACAAATGGTTGGAGTGTACTTGTTTCATTAATTAAATTAATTCTTGTAATTTTTATTGCATGCCTTGTACAATGTTTCTTTGTATATGGAATGAGTGCAAAAATCTTTGCAAAAATGAATCCAATGCAATTTATTAAAAGTATTTTACCAGCACAAATGCTTTCATTCTCAACAGCAAGTAGTGCTGCAACTTTACCGGTATCACTCAAATGTGCAAAAGAAAACTTAGGTGTTAAACAAGAAGTTGCACAATTTGTTCTTAATATAGGTTCAACAATCAATATGGATGGTGGTGCAATTTACCAAGCTGCTTGTGCGGTATTTATTGCTCAAATCTATGGTATTCAACTTTCAGGAAGTCAATTAATCATTCTAATTGTTACAGCATCTTTAGCATCAATTGGTGCGGCAGCAATTCCTGGAACAGTAATTGTTATGATGACAATGGTACTTTCGTCAATTGGTCTACCACTTGAAGCCATTGCACTTATTGCTGGTGTAGATCGTATACTAGATATGATGACCACATCAGTTAATGTAACAGGTGACTTATCAGCTTGTCTCTTTGTATCAAGTACAGATGAAACAATTATCATGACAGATGATGAAGCTGTTATAGAAGCCTAATCTTTTTAGTCCTTTATCTTTTATCTATTTAAAGGAATTATATATACACACCGAGGAGCTGAGACCTCGGTGTGTTTTTTTTTTTTTTTTTTTATATTTTAAACCTGAATTGACTTTAAATGGTAATAATTTTACAATTTATTCTTGGATTTTAAATAGAGAATTTACACAAACTAGACATATAAGATTATTTCATAGAAATCTAACTTTCTACAATTAGGAAGTTGATAAAATGAATATAGAACTGGCATATTAAAATTAAGAATGGAGATGATTTTAAAGTGAATCCTTTTTTAGAGAAACCTATCAAAACAGATAATTTATTTAAAGATTGGAAGAAAATTTATCCAAAGCCTTATAATAAAAATGAAGTAGATCCCTATACAAAAACCCGTATCATTTTAATGAATGGTACGGAATATGAAGCAGTATGGTTCTCGCATAATTTTTCAAGACACTGTACGAATAATGAATTACGGAGAGAAATTGCTGTAACTAGGAGAAGTGAACAGCAACAACAAAAAATGATCAGTGTTCTTAAACCAGCAGATGAATCTATTCTGGAGACTACTATAAGTTATGAACAACTTGCAGTAGATCTTACAGCAAGACTAGCACAAAGAGAACCTGATAAACATGTGAAGATGGCTTTAGATTTTGCTTTGCTAGAAGATTTTGATCACCTTTATCGCTATTCAGATTTATTAGAAATGGAAAAAGGAATTAAAGCTGAACAATTGGTAGGGCATTATACAGAAATTATGCCAGGAAGACCTACTATATCAGAACATCGATATCCAGCTGATAATATTAGGGCATGTGTAGATTTTTGTAAAGCCGATCCTATTACTAAACTTAATATTGGTATTATTACGGCTGCAGAACAGCAGACAATGAACTATTATATGAATATAGCAGGTTTTTATGACTCAGATAGGGGTAGAAGCTTATATCAGGAGATTGCACTTATTGAAGAGCAACATGTTAGTCATTATGGTAGCTTACTTGATGCAAAAATGACTTGGCTTGAAGGTCTTTTACAGCATGAATATACAGAGTGTTATTTATACTATTCTTGTTATGAAGATGAAACCGATCCATATATTAAGAAAATATGGGAACAACATTTTATTGAAGAAGTAAATCATTTACATCAAGCTGCGAATCTACTCAAGAAATATGAAAATAAAGAATGGCAACAAATTATTCCTGATGGATGTTTTCCACAACTATTAACATTAGGTGAAAATAAAGAATATGTAAGAAATGTTTTAGGAACTACAGTACAATTAACTTCCATAAAAGATAATTATCCTAATGTATCAGAATTATCCTCTGAATCAGAGTTCTATAAATTCCAAAATACTTTAAATCATGATGTTGATCAAGTTCCGAGTCACAGAGTTATTCATGATTATATTTGTCAAAAAGGTCGAGACTATCGTTATGAGGATAAGGAAAATCCTATATATGAATTAAGGGATAGAGCTGCTGATAATACAAGTGTAGGAAGATAAACAAAAAGCAATATTTTCTAAACTACCTTTATCTATAGTACATGGATAAAGGTAGTTTAATTTTGTTTAAATATCTTCATTTGTTTAAATCTTTATTGTACGATCTTATCTAGAAAGTGATGATTCTCTTTAAATTTATACTTGAGTTTGCTTTATTAAAGAATTTGATTTATATCACATTGGCTATATCACTGATGATAGAAATAGTTAGAAAATTCATACCTCTACCTTTTTATTATTTCTTTTTATCCCCATTTTACTTTTTAATCCTTTCTTCTATCCTTTTATCAACTTCTTATTTTTAAATCAAAAACCCACCACAGATAATACATAATTATCTGTGGTGGGTTGTGCTAATTATATCCACTATGCTAATATATAAATAATGGTTAACTTTGGTTAACTATGTTAAAAATAAAAGAGTTAACTATAAAATATATAGGTTAACCTAGATAGAATAAGGTTAACCTTAAAAGGAGAAATATAAATGGCAGATGTAACATTTGGTGTAAAGGTACCAGAAGAGATGAAAAATGAGTTAGCAGAGATGATGAAAAACACTCAACTAACAGGGAAAGAGTTTATGAGTGTGTTATTGAGTGCCTATAAATTAGAACGTCAAAAACAGTCTGAAAGTGTATTGGTTCAAGATATAGATGAATTGCAAAGACTATTAAATCGTATTCAAAATATGTATTTAAATATGGGTGAAAGGGTTAACCTTTTAGTAGAAGATCGGGTAAATGAAGTAGAGGAGCTGTTAAGTGAAAAAGAAAAAGAAAAGATTGCTTTATTAGAGAAACAAGAAATGTTTAAAGAGACATTAAAAAAGTTAGAAGAAGAAAAGGAAACTGAGATAAAAGCTTTAAAGGAAGAAAAGAAAAACCTAGAAGCACAGATTTGTGGATTAAAAAAAGAAAAAGAAGAGTTAGAAGAAGTTGTTAAAGAACAAAAACAACAAATGAAGCAACATCATGTACTATGCGACAAGTATGAAGAAGAAATCGAACGCTTAAAAGGAGAAAATAGTAAATGGGAGCGCTTAGAAATAGAAATAGAAGAACGTACTAGTGAAAATGAACGTTTACAAGTACGTAACGATGAAATTGCATCAGAACTTTGGTTTAGTCAAAGAGAAATAGAAAAAAGTAAAGAAGTACTTCGATTAGAGATAGAAAAATATACACAAGAATTAGCTACCGTTAAAGAGAAGTATGAATTAGAACTTAAAAATTCCTTACTAGAACAAAATATTATATTTAATGAAGAAAAGACAAAAATACAAGAAAAATATTATAGCGATATGCAACAACTTCAGACAAAAATACAACAAATTTTGTTGAATAAGGAAAATGAGAAAGAATAATGTTGAAATGAATAGGCATAGGTGGTATACTCTTTGATTGGAAAAGGAGTGTATAAAATGGCAAAAAATTATTTAGCACCAAATGAGATTTTAGATTACACAACAGATGCAGGTGTTGCAAAAGTTAATCGTACGGTACTTGCAATTTTTTTAATGGCAGTTATGGCGGGTGTTTATATAGCACTTGGGGCGTTAGCTTCATCAACTGCAGCACATGCTATTCATGATAAAGGTGTAGCAAAACTTGTAACAGGTGCAGTATTCCCAATAGGGTTAATGTTTGTTGTACTTAATGGAGCAGACCTTTTTACAGGTAACTGTCTGATTGTCTTATCTACTTTAGAAAAACGTACAAGAGTAATTGACTTCTTTAAAAACTTAGTGATTGTACTTGCTGGTAATTTTGTAGGTGCAGTATCTATTGCTTTCTTGCAAGCAAATACAGGTTTGTTTAGAATGAGTGATGGTGGCTTTGCAGCTTATGCTTTAAAAACAGCCATTACAAAGTCGAATTTACCTTTTACTGAAGCACTTTGTTTAGCAATCATTTGTAATATCTTTGTATGTGCTGGTATTTGGATGATTTACTCAGCAAAAGATGTAACAGGTAAGATATTAGCAGGTTTCTTCTCTATTTTTGCATTTGCAATTAGTGGAGCAGAACATATTGTAGCTAATATGTACTATGTTCCAGTTGGTTTATTTATTAAAATGAATCCAGAACTTGTAGAAATGTCAGGAGTAGCTGCAGATAAGTTAGATACTTTAACTTGGGGAAACTTCTTTGTCAATAATGCAATTCCAGTTACGATCGGAAATCTTATCGGTGGGGTATTTATTGGGGTTATGTACTATGTAATCTACAAAAAATGCACAAAACCTGCTCAATAATAAGAAAGTAAGGGCTGTTTTAACAGCCCTTTTATAATATAATTTTTTAGGAGAGGAGGTATTGAATGACGATTCAAAAGAGTATTCATTATTTTAAAGTCTCATTAGAAGGCATGCAGCTTTCACCTCATACACTTAAAGCTTATATGCAAGATCTTAATCAATGGCAAGAGTGTATAGAAGCTGTGAATCTTGAAGAAATTAACTTTGAAATGATTCAGGATTATTTAATTGAACTTCAAAGTCAAGATCTAAAACCTGCAAGTCTTAAACGTAAACGTGTCGTATTACATCGGTTTCTTAAATTTTGTTATGAAAAACGATTATGTGATGAACGTTTGTACGAATATATTGATCCTATTAAAATGCGTAAGACTAAAGCACCCAAAGAAATTTTAACTACAGAAGAAATAGAAGAACTCATTGATTACATAGATGGTCAAATTGGTGAAAATGAAGTACTATTAGGGAGTAGCAATCATTTTGATTATTTATATTATTGTTGGATCAGAAATAGGCTTCTTATAGGTATCTTACTTTATACAGGATGTCGTGCAACGGAAGCTGTAAGTATAAAAAAACAAGATATTAATATCCAAACCAATAGTATTTTGCTTTTAGCAAAGGGATTTAAATATAACAATATTCCTATTCATCCTCAGTTATTGGAGTTTTTAGGTGTTTATCAAATGCAGCTTAAAAAACTTGAAAATAAAGAGATTCTTTCAAACTTAGAAGCTTCTCCTTATATGTTTCCAAGTCGTCAAGATAGCAATAAGCATTTAGCATCACGCTCTCTTCATGATTTAATGCTTAAACTTTCTACAGTACTTGGAAGACATATTCATGCCCATATTTTTAGACATACCTTTGCTTCTTATTGTATTGCAGCTAAAATGGATATTACAACATTATCTTCATTAATTTCCCACAGTAATCCATCTATTACACTATCTATTTATACCCATGAAATAGAAGCGAGTCAGAAACAAAATGAAATTAAAAAGTTAAATTTTGATAGACGTTAAGATGTATAAAACCCCTTGATTTAGGTTATTTTAACTAAATAAAAGGGGGTTTTTTTATGCCAACAAATGTAGATGCTCTCAAAGAAAAATATAAAGAAGGCTATCGTTGTATTCATAAAGACGATAGTAATGGATGCACGTATGTTTTAAGAGATTTTAATAAAGGTAAAATCTATGATGTGCATACTAATGATCGTATGGAAATTGGTGAGATAGATGATTTCTTAGATCAACTTAATAAAATTAAAAAACAAACGGGTCATGATTGTATTTGCACAGGTCATGAGTGTGATGATTAGAAATGAAACTAGATCTTTAAAAGTAAAAAAAGAGGCTGTTAGAAAACAGTCTCTTTTTTTATCTAAAAACGTTTTGTAATGTATTGCTTTAAAAGTGGAAGTGTACGATCGTAAGGAGGATAACGAAGAGGAAGCTCAAACTTAGAACTATAACAAATGGTTTGTGGACGTGAGAAGGTTTCAAAGCTATATTTACCATGATAAGCACCTATTCCGCTATAACCTACACCACCAAAGGGGGCTTTTGAATGGGTTAAATGCATAATGGTATCGTTAATACAACCACCACCAAAAGAAAGATTTTTTAAAAGATGATTGGTACGCAACCTATCTTCACTAAAGATATAACATGCGAGTGGTTTAGGAAAACGTTGTACAGTTTCGATAGCGGTTGAAAGTTTGTTAAAAGTAAGGACGGGGAGCACTGGTCCAAAGATTTCTTCTTGCATACATTCATCACTTAACTTTGTTGGATATAAAATAGTAGGTTCCACATAAAGATCTTCAGGATCAAAATGACCACCATAGTAGATGTTATCTTCGTTAATGCATTTTAAAATGTGTACATAATGGCCTTCATGAATGAGACGAGAAAGATTTGCTTTATCTTTAAACATACGTTCTGTCTCAGTTTTTAAGGCCTCTAAAAATTCATCTACCACACTATCATGAACTAAAACATAATCAGGTGCGACACAAGTTTGGCCTGCATTCATAAATTTGCCCCATGCAATACGTTTAGCAGCTATTTTTAGATCCGCACTATAATCTACAATAACAGGATTTTTGCCCCCTAGTTCTAATGTAAGAGGAATGAGATGCTTTGAGGCTTGTGCCATTACTTTCTTGCCGGTAGCTGTACTGCCTGTAAAGAAAATGTAGTCTAAAGGCTGGTTTAATAGCGTTTCGCAGATAGTCGCATCACCTTCTAATGTCCATACTAAATGAGGTGGGAAAACTTCGGATAAAAGACGTTTAAGCACTCTAGAAGTATGTGGTGTGTACTCAGAAACTTTTAAGATCACACAATTCCCTGCTGCAAGTGCACCAATTAAAGGAGAAAGAGAAAGTTGAATAGGATAGTTATAAGGTGAAAAAATAGCACATAAACCAAAAGGTTTAGGGGTCACTTGTGTTGTGCCACTTAAAAGAGGGAAAGGAGCTGTATAGTTTTTTGTCTTTGCCCATTTAGGAAGTGCTTTAATGGTTTGATCAAGTTCTTGGAGGACCATATAAATTTCAGTCATATAAGTTTCATAGTATGGTTTTTTAAAATCTGCATAGAGAGCTTTAGCTAAATCTTCCTGATGAGCCATAAGATATCTTTTTAATTTTTTTAAAAAATAAAGTCTAAAATCTATAGGTAATGTTTTGCCTGTTTTAAAAAAACGATGCATATATTGAATCTGTTCAGTCATATCTTTCATTTCCTACACCTCAAATTATTTAATCATTCTATCTTTTATAGTATACTACTCATCCAATATTTATCCAATAAAATTACAAATAAAACCTTATTTTTACCTATACATTGAAATAGAAAACAGTTCTGCAAATGTTTGCTTATTATAAAGCGGCGTAAATTACACATACTAAATTTGTAACTTCATCAATGAACAGGGGGATTTAAAAATGGCTAGGAAAATGGCTTTGATTTTATTTTTAAGTGTTTTTCTAAATATAATACCTTGTTATGCTGAAGAAACAAGCAAAGAACGCACAAATGATACACCTGGGACAGCTATATTTGTTATGGCTGTTCCAATGGAAGTACAAGTAGAAGAGCAAAGTAATATGCAAAATGAAGAAAAATGGCATGTACAAATTCAGTATCCTGCTATTAGTGGCTTAAAGGATAAAAAAGCTGAAAAAAAGATTAATGCCATCCTAAAGAAACATGGGACAGATTTACAAAAGAAGCTTGTTAAAGAAGCGAAACATGATTCATCTAAAAACAAATATGAACTGATTAGTCAATACACTATAAAAGAAACTAAAAGTCCATATTTTGTTATCAGTTTCTTTGACTACCAATATAAAGGCGGTGCTCATGGGCTTTCTACCTATAAGTACGTAACGTTAGATTTACAGACAAATCGTATTCTCACACTGGATCAATTGTTTAAAGATGAAGCAAATTATAAAGATAAACTTCAAGGCCTTATCCTTAAACAAATTGAAAAACGAGCGGACGCAAAAACTTTATTAAATGACGAGATTTATGGAAATCTTAAGATTCAAGATGACCAAAATTTCTACATCACACCTCATGGAGACTTAGTTCTTGTATTTAATTTAAATGAAGTTGCACCCTATACATCAGGAACTATGGAATTTAGCATCAGTGAAAAAGATTTACATTAGAGCCTAATTGTAATTATTAGGCTCTTTTATCTTATGGATACATTGAAAAATGGCAATTTTTATTGTATAATGAGTAATCATTAAAAGGGGGCAAGACCATGTCGACTTATAAGTCTACTAAAAATAAAAAGAAAAATTCTATAGGCCGTATTATTATAGGGACAATGTGTCTGTTAGGTATAGGTGGGGGATGCTTATATACGATTGAGCAATATAATGAACCTAAACTGGTTGGAACCTGGATTTCTAAGGAAACAGGAGAGGAAGTAACTTTTAACTCAGATGGAACAATGACTTTGAATGAAGTCATTGAATCGCCAACATATCAAATTCTTTCTCCAAGTAAAATGTTATATAATATAGATGAAAAGCAGTTTGAAATGTATTATAACTTAGATGGACGTATACTAAGCTGGGGACTTAATGAAAATAATATAGAAAACTTTGACCGTAAATGATTTTACATAATTAAATAATCCTAATAAAGGGGTGAAGATATGAATCAATTAGAGCTTGAAAATGTTTACGAACAAGCAAATAAAAGTGCTAAGCAATCTTGGAATGCTATGGTAAACAAAGGAGAAATTGGTTATTTACCATCATTAGATGGCGTTATGCAATCTAGTGAAATTTTGTCCGAAGTTTCTTTAGGACTTGTAGAAATTCCAATTAATAAAATTACAGGAACCTATACCCATTCAAGAAGCATTTCATTTGCTCATAATTTTATGCCACTTATGGGGATTAATACTGAGTTTGCAAATAAATGGATGAGTTTATATCGTGCGCATGTTAATGAAGGTATTCGTGACCCTATTAAAGTATATGAGTATTTAAATAGATTTTTTGTTGTAGAAGGTAATAAACGAGTAAGTGTACTCAAATATGTGGGTGCCACGTCTTTTAATGCTTATGTTACACGTTTAGTACCTAAAAGGGATCCAGGTAATAAAGTCAATACCATTTATTATGAGTTCTTAGATTTTTATAAAAATACTCATATTAATATCATCTGGTTTACACAACCAGGACGTTTTAAAGAATTAAATGAATTTATTAATCAGTATAAATGGAGTAAAAATGTATTTGACTCTAAAGAAAAGCAATTTATAGCAGAGATTTATCGACCATTTAGAAATATCTATCTTAAAGAAGGTGGCGCAAGACTTAAAATTACCACAGGTGATGCACTTCTAAACTTCCTTAAGATCTATGGCTTACCAGAAGAAATTACTGCAAATGAGCATAAAGAATATATTCAGAAGTTAATCGCTGAATTAGAAGCGATTGAACAAGATGAGGCTAATGTTAAAACAGACTCTTTAGAAGTGCCTAAGAAAAAAGGTATGTTGAGTTCTATAACAGATCGCTTAAGCTTTAGACGTACTTTGAAAATTGCTTTTGTTTATGCAAAAGCACCAGAAACTTCTGGTTGGGCCTATAGCCATGAACTAGGACGTTTACACATTAATAATATCTTCAAGGATCAAATTCAAACAACAAAGATTATTAATGTTCCTGAAAGTGCAGAAGCTTATGAAGTATTTGAGCAACTGGCCAAAGAAAAATATGATATTATTTTTACGACCAGCCCAACTTTTGTTGCACCTGCTTTAAAGGCAGCCATGCAGTATCCAGAGGTTAAATTCTTCAACTGTGCCGGAACACATTCTTATAAATCCTTAACGCTCTACTTTGGACGTATTCACGAGCCACGATATATTTTGGGGATGATAGCAGGTGCAATGACAAAGACTAATATTATCGGATATGTAGCACCTTATCCTATTTCAGAAGTGGTTTCTAGTATTAATGCTTTCACTCTTGGTGTACGCGCAGTAAATCCTTATGCCAAAGTTAAAGCGATGTGGACATATAGATGGGATAATCCAGAGCAAGGTAAAGATGTTGCAAAACATTTAATAGAAGCAGGGGTAGATATTATTTCAAATGAAGATCTACCGGTACCAGGTGATATGTCAAAAGAATATGGTGTTTATGCAATAGGCAAAGATGAACAGGATAAAAAACATTATGCAATGGCTATTTGGAACTGGGGTGTATTTTATGAAAGTGTTATCCGTAATATTTTAACAGGTACTTGGAAAACACTTGCCGATATCTCAGCTGGAGACCAACCAATGAATTTCTGGTTAGGGATGAATACAGGTATTGTAGATGTGCTTTATTCAAATCGTAATATTAATCAGCCAATGAAATCATTAGTAGAAGGCGTTAAAACTGCTATTATAAGAAATGAATTTAATCCATTTATAGGACCTATTTATGATCAAAATAAAGTGCTTCGTGTGAAAACAGGTCAAGTATGTGACTATGAAGATATTATTAACATGGATTGGCTTGTGGATGGGGTAGAAGGAGAACTTCCTAATACTGAAGATCTAAAACCAACAGATCCATTTAGTTATATGAAAAATATTGTACACAATGAAGGATAGATATTTAAAATAAAAAAGCAAGTACATTTAAACATGTACTTGCTTTTTTATTTATTCAGGATTCGGATAATCAAGAATGTAATAAGAAAAACCATTAATAACTTGTGTTTCATTTACGATAAGCTGACGTTTATTTTTAGCTCCGTAATTCAGATGTTGGTGACCATGTAAATGATACTTTGGTGAAAGTTTCTCATAAACATCATGAAAGCAGGCAAAACCTTTGTGAGCCCAATCATCGCCATCCCCTATGCCTAATGAAGGTGAGTGAGTTACAAGTATATCTAAACCACCTTTTTTTTGACAAGCCTTCATAAGTTTTTTTGTGCGTTTTTGCATAACCTTTTCAGTATATTGGAAAGGGCCACCAGAGTATTCGATACAACCGCCGAGACCGGCTATTTTTATATTTTTATAGATAAAGACTTGGTCATCAATGCTAATACAACCTTCAGGTTCTTGATCTAAATACCTTACATCATGATTACCTGGAACATATAAAAGTGGTGCCGGTATCATTGTTACAAGGAAAGAAAGATAAGATGCCTTTAAATCGCCACAAGAAATAATCAGTTCAATGTCTTTAAACTTTTCTTTATCAAAAAAATCCCAAATATATGTACTTTCTACATCTGAAACAATTAGTATTTTCATAGTCTTCATCCTTTGCCGTAAGTGTGCTTCTTCATTATACACTAAACATAATGAATTTTGAACAAGATTTTTACAATTTATAGGTTGACAGCGAAAGTATTAATTGGTAATATAAACAAGTGCTTACGAAATAAGCATGGACAACTTAATCAAATAACCATTAAACCAGTCGATTCAAAATGAATCTTAAAGATTCGAGTCAGTACTACTTAACAGTACAAAATGTCAGATGACAAACTTTTTAATTGAGAGTTTGATCCTGGCTCAGGATGAACGCTGGCGGCGTGCTTAACACATGCAAGTCGAACGGACTT